>DGQJ01000110.1:0-4408 GCA_002389705.1 Bacteroidales bacterium UBA4417 | reverse complement strand
GAAGTCGGAAGTGAGCTAGATGTAGTACGTTGAGTTGCCAGACAGTTGATCTTTAACAACGATTATAATTGATGTTTTGCAAATATTTCTTTTAATCTGCTTAATACTGTTACTTCTGTCTGCTGTCTTCCCTGCCTGCTGACGCAGTCAGGCTGGCGCCTGCTGACTCTTGTCTCCCGACTCCCGACTCCTGACTCCCGACTCCTGACTTCCGTCTTCCGACTTCTTAGATTCAGCCAAATCCGTATCTTTACACATCCAAAACAACCACCGTGGAAAAACTTTTTCTGTTAGATGGCATGGCCCTGATATATCGTGCTTTTTTTGCTATGCAGCGCACCCCGCGATACAACTCCAAAGGCTTGAATACTTCGGCCATCATGGGCTTTGCCAATACCTTGTACGAGTTACTTAAAAACGAAAAACCCACGCACATAGGGGTGGCTTTCGATACGCATGCTCCCACAGCGCGCCATACTGATTTCGTGCAATACAAAGCCAACCGGCAGGCTATGCCCGAGGATCTGGCAGCATCTATTCCATACATCAAAGAGCTGATCAGGGCCTTTAATATTCCTACGCTGTATGTGGATGGATACGAAGCCGACGATGTTATTGGCACCCTGGCCAAGGAAGCTGAGCAAGCCGGATACCAGGTGTATATGGTTACTCCCGACAAGGATTTCGGCCAGTTGGTGAGTGAAAATATTTTCATGTACAAACCTGCCAAAGCCGGCGAAAAACCGGTGATCATGGGTGTGCCCGAAGTGTGCGAAAAATTTGGCATCAAGCACCCGCTGCAGGTTATTGATTTCCTGGGGATGATGGGCGATGCTGCTGATAATATTCCCGGAATACCCGGGGTAGGGGAGGTAACGGCCAAAAAACTGTTGGCTGAATTTAATTCGGTGGAGGAATTGCTTGAAAAAGCGGACACCATAAAAAACGACACCCTGCGGAATAAAATATTAAATGGCCGCGAATCAGCCATCATATCTAAACAACTGGCCACCATTATACTGGATGTGCCTATTGAATTTAACGAAGAAAAACTTCACCTCGATCCACCTGATGTTGAGCGGCTTAAAGCTTTGCTCGACGAACTTGAATTCCGCACATTTGCACAACGGGTATTTACCGATTTGTCGCTGAACCCGGGCGGAATCCAGACGGCATCGCCTGCAAAATCTGCTGCGGTAAAAGCAACCGCTCCTGCAGGGATGGGCGATTTATTCAGCATTGCCGACGTA
Source organism: Bacteroidales bacterium UBA4417 (assembly GCA_002389705.1). Taxonomy (GTDB): domain Bacteria; phylum Bacteroidota; class Bacteroidia; order Bacteroidales; family UBA4417; genus UBA4417. The sequence continues at coordinate 3,158 of DGQJ01000110.1, read as the reverse complement.
CCGGTTGAAACCGCTGCCAGCGCTTATAAAACCATCAAAGATACTCCTCACCTTTACCGAGCAGCTACTGATGAACCTGACCTGAAAGAATTAATTTCGGAACTTGAGTCGGCTGGTATGTTTTGTTTCGATACCGAAACTACCAGCCTCGATACTGTGGTTGCTGAGTTGGTTGGAATGTCGTTTGCTACCGAGCCCGGCAAAGCCTGGTATGTGCCGGTGCCCGAAAACCGCGATGAGGCCCTGGCGCTTGTAGCCCGCTTCAAACCTGCATTCAGCAACCCGGCTATTGGCAAAACAGCCCAGAATATGAAGTTCGATGTTGCAGTGTTGGGTAATTATGGCGTTGAAATTGCCGGGCCAACTTTCGATACCATGCTGGCCCATTACCTGATTGAACCCGATATGCGCCACAACATGGACATCCTGGCACAAACCTACCTGGAATATTCGCCGGTAAGCATTGAGGCACTCATAGGGAAGAAAGGCAAAGCACAATCCTCCATGCGCGATGTTCCGCTCGAAGAGATTAAGGAATATGCTGCCGAAGATGCTGATGTTACACTGCAACTGCGTGCTATACTTGAACCTAAACTGAGAGAAACAGAAACGTTGAAAATATTCAACGAAATAGAAATGCCCCTTGTTCCGGTGTTGGCGGGCATGGAAGCAGCGGGTGTAAAACTTGATTCGCAGGCATTAAACGACTTTTCGAAAGAGCTGCACCAGGAAATTATTAAAGTGCAGGAAGAAATATGGCAGCATGCCGGTGCCGATTTTAATATTGCCTCGCCCAAGCAACTGGGTGAAATACTTTTTGACCGACTGAAAATTGATGACAAACCCAAGAAAACCGCCACCAAGCAATACCAGACCGGTGAAGATGTGCTTCAGAAACTGGTACATAAACACCCGATCGTGCAACTGGTGCTCGATTTTCGTGGGCTCACCAAGCTAAAATCAACTTACGTGGATACGCTGCCCTTGCTGGTTAACCCAGTTACCGGCCGTATCCATACCAGCTATAACCAGGCTGTTGCAGCTACCGGTCGGTTGAGTTCAACCAATCCCAACCTGCAAAATATCCCGATCCGCACCGAACGCGGGCGCGAAATCCGTAAAGCTTTTGTTCCCCGAAACGAAGAATATACCTTGCTTTCGGCCGACTACTCGCAGATTGAACTCCGCATTATTGCTTCCATCAGCAACGATGAAGCCATGAAAGATGCCTTCCGTAAAGGGCTTGATATACACACGGCTACGGCAGCCAATATTTATAATGTTCCGCTCGACCAGGTGGATCGCGATATGCGCCGTAATGCTAAATCGGTGAATTTCGGAATCGTTTATGGTATATCAGCATTCGGACTGAGCGAAAACCTGGGCATTCCCCGCAAGGAAGCTGCCGAAATCATTGACCAGTATTTTGCAACTTTCCCTGGTATTAAAAAATACATGGACAGCACCATGGTATCGGCCCGCGAAAAAGGCTATGTTGAAACACTGATGGGCCGCCGCCGTATTATCCGCGATATCAATTCAGCCAATGGTGTGATGCGCGGTTTTGCCGAACGAAACGCCATAAATGCTCCAATACAGGGCTCAGCTGCCGATATGATCAAAATTGCGATGATCAATATTCACAACGAATTCAGGAAACAAGCACTGAAAAGTAAAATGACCATGCAGGTACACGACGAATTGGTTTTCGATGTGTACAAACCCGAAACGGAACAGGTGAAACAAATTGTGGGCGATTTGATGCGTACGGCTTTACCGCTCGAAATTCCGGTGGAGGTAGAAATGAATACCGGCGATAACTGGCTGGCAGCGCATTAATAAAATGTATAGTGAGTAATTATTAGCAGGTCCCCCGCAGGCTGATCAGCTGCTTGCCATGCCTGCAAACGGTTCCCGAAATAATGTAAACGCCGGCCGAACTGATACCTTCTTTGCGCTGAGCTTCTCAGTAAAAATACCATACAGTATTTGAGGAAGGTTTTCGGAAGTGATGTCAGGTTTCGGAATATACAACACCGGGTTGCGGGCTGAAACTAAACGGTTGTTTTGCATTTGCTCATTTTCGGACAGTACTATAATCCGGGTGTCAGGCCGTGTCATCTGTATGTTTTTAATAATATCCACCCCGTTAATATTGCATTGACTTTCGTCGATAATAATAACTTCGGGCTTTTCGTCGTAAACCTTTATGGCACATTCAATTCCGTTTTCAGCATATCCTATGGAATCGAAACCGGCTTTCAGTAGCATTTCTTTAACTACTGAAGCATGAAAGCGATTATTATCTACCAAAAGGATATACATGAAGAAAAGTTTTGTTACGCAGTTGCAAATTCTGTACCGTTTATTTATAACCGTGTATTTCAGATATTTGTAAGTTTGATGGTAGCCGGCCTTGTTTCAAATTGAGATAAATGAATCAATTTGAAGATTAATTGTTACATTTGATAACAAATTATCTGTATGAGCGCCGCCCTTATTTTTGTTGTTGAAGATGATACCTGGTATGCCGATCTGCTGGAGTATAATCTCAAATTGAATCCTGATTATGAAGTGGAGAAATTTTCGACAGCCGAAGATTGCTTCAAGAACCTTTACAAGATGCCCATGGCGATTACACTCGATTTTTCGCTGCCGGGATGTACAGGGGGCGAAGCCCTGGCGAAAATAAAAAAGAAGAACCCTTCAATTCCTGTTATCATGATTTCGGGGCAGGAAGATATCACCACGGCCATTGATCTGCTGAAAGAAGGGGCTTACGATTACATTGTTAAAAACGATGATGCTCCCAAGAGATTGTGGCGCGCACTCACCAATATACAGGAAAACCACCAGTTAAGGGAGGAAAACAAGAACCTGAAAGAAGCAGTTACTGAAAAATATGCTTTTTCGAACCTCATCATCGGGCAGTGCCCACCTATAAAATCTGTATTCGCATTGATGCAGAAAGCCCTGAACAACAATATAAGTGTTTCCGTTTATGGTGAAACCGGAACAGGTAAGGATTTAATTGCTAAGGCATTACACTATAATTCGAACCGGGCCAATCACCCTTTTGTTGCCATAAATGTGAGCGCTATCCCTGCTGACCTGATTGAGAGCGAGTTGTTCGGGCACGAGAAAGGCGCTTTTACCGG
>DGQJ01000114.1:1616-14769 GCA_002389705.1 Bacteroidales bacterium UBA4417 | reverse complement strand
CCTGGAACTTGAAACCTGAAACAAGGAAGCTGTTGCTTCGTCGTACCTCCTCGCAATGACCGTGAAACCTATTGGAACACGAAGTACTGAAATAACATTGAACCCTCTTAACGCCGAAGGCATTTGAACTTTGAACCATTTATTTGCCACTATGTTTGAAACACAAACAAAGCAACCATGAACCACACCAACCAGCTTATACACGAGTCGAGCCCGTACCTGTTGCAACATGCCCATAACCCGGTGAACTGGCTTCCATACGGCGACGAAGCTTTTGAAGAAGCACGCCGGCTCAATAAACCTTTGCTGATCAGCATCGGGTATTCATCCTGTCACTGGTGCCACGTCATGGAGCACGAATCTTTTGAGGATGAGTCGATTGCCCGGGTGATGAATGATTTTTTTGTTTGTGTGAAAGTGGACCGGGAAGAGCGTCCTGATGTGGATCACGTATTTATGGATGCAGTTCAGCAGTTGCATGGCAGCGGAGGCTGGCCGTTGAATTGTTTTGCATTGCCCGATGGAAGGCCGTTTTGGGGCGGGACTTATTTCAGGCCCGAACAATGGCGGCAATTGCTCGAAAACGTGCATCAACTTTTTCAGAACCGGTATTCGGAGCTTGAACAACAGGCTTCGGAAATTGCTGAAGGGGTTGCCCTGCAGAACCACATTTTCAACGATCAACCCGAAAACAAAATTACCCGCACCGATTTTGATGCGCTATTCCACATACTGCATGCCGGTTTCGATATTCAGGAAGGCGGATTGCAGGGAGCTCCGAAATTTCCTTTGCCCGTGGTACTCAGGTTTCTGCTCGATTATTTCGGGCTCACAAAAAATGAAACAGCACTTTTCATGGTCGAACTAACCCTGCAAAAGGTGGGCCGTGGCGGAATTTACGACCAGGCAGGTGGTGGTTTCGCGCGTTACTCAACTGATGCATCCTGGAAAGTACCCCATTTCGAAAAAATGCTTTATGATAACGCCCAACTAATAAGTCTCTATTCATCGGCCTGGCTTCATAAAAATAATTCTTTATACAAAGATATTGTTGAGCAAACTATTGATTTTACCGATCGGGAACTTACTGCTCCCGAAGGTGTTTTTTATTCGGCCCTGGATGCCGACAGCGAGGGCGAAGAAGGCCTGTTTTATACCTGGACACAGGAGCAGTTTGCCGAAGCACTCGGGCACTATGCCGAACTGGCTGGCGAATATTACGGTGTAGGGAGAAAAGGAATCTGGGAACACGGCCGCAATATACTGTTACGTACCGAAAGCGATGATTTATTTGCCCGGCAGCATTTTCTTTCGGCCGGGGAATTGGCCTCGCTTACTGCATATTGCCGCTCGCAGCTGCTCAAAGTAAGGTCGGAACGTATACGCCCCGCGCTCGACGACAAAATACTGGTATCGTGGAATGCCCTGATGATCAGTGCGCTGGTTGATGCCCACATCGCCTTTGGCCGGGAAGATTTCCTTCAACTGGCGCTCGGCGCAGCCCGGTTTATTGCCGGCAACCTGAAACGTCCGGGCAATGCCTTATTCCATACCTGGAAACCAGGGCGGGCGCAGGTTAACGCTTTTCTCGACGATTATGCTTTTACCTGCAAAGCGTTCCTTGATCTGTACGCGATAACTGCCGACGCACACTGGCTGGCAGAAGCCGAAGGGCTGGCAGCTTACGTGAATGAGCATTTTTACGATACACATTCAGGATTTTTCTGGTATTCCGAAAATGCTGACAACCAGGTTTTTGCACGCAAAATAGAGATTTACGACGGGGTAGTTCCTTCCGGCAACTCAGCCATGGCTTGGGTGCTGCATATCCTTGGCATTTTTCTTCACAACAACGACTATGTCGAAAAAGCAAGGCAAATGATATCAGCCATGGAGAACCGTTTCTCGCGTTCGCCGGCAGCATATTCAAACTGGGCTTCTCTGGCACTTCTATTAACCCGCGAGCCTTATGTAATAGCGGTTACCGGCGAAGGATGTACCGAAATGATAAGGGAACTCAAAAGGCGAAACCTGCCGGGAACATTAATTTTCGGAACAAAAACTGCCAGCCGGCTGCCATACTTTGCCGACCGTTTTGTGGAAGGTAAAACGCTTCTTTATGTATGTTCCGGAACACAGTGCCAGCTACCAGTAGAAACCGTGGAGGCGGCTGTCGGGCTTATCAGTGAAGGAACAGCGAGCTGAAAATAAAACACCGCTTCGGCTATCGTGATGCCATAAGTTAATCGTTCGAAAAATCTTTAACCAGTTTGCGGTAAGCCGAAAATACGTTGGCACGCGAAACAAATCCGATATACTTTCCATCCTTCAGCACCGGCAGGTTGTAGTGCGAGGTTTCGGCAAATTTCTGAGCCACATCCTCCATAGTGGCATTATATTCAATAAGTGTATCCGGCATATACATCAGGTTGCGGATATATACGGTATCGTACTGGTCGTGCTCAAAAATAATATGCCGGATGTCGTTGATAAAAATCACGCCCAGGAAATTGTTTTCCTGATCAATAACCGGGAATACATTTCGCTGCGATTTGGCAACCAGTTTTACAAATTCTCCCAGGGTTACCTCAGGCGATGTGGGTATAAAATTCCTTTCAATAAGTCCCTCGATGGAAAGACGTGATAATACGGCTTTATCTTTATGGTGGGTAATCAGTTCGCCACTTTCTGCAAGCCGTTTTGTATAAATGGAATGTGGCTCGAAAGGGATAATGGTGAGGTATGCCACCACGGAGGTGAGCATAAGGGGAACAAAAAACTGGTAACCGCCGGTTATTTCGGCTATAAGGAATATTGCGGTCAGCGGGGCATGCATTACGGCAGCCATTACCCCGGCCATACCGGCGAGGGCAAAATTGCTTTCGGGCAAACGGCCGTTCATAAAGAAATTTACTGATTTGCTCAGGAAGAACCCCGTTACGCCGCCCATGAACAGCGATGGAGCAAATACCCCTCCAACTCCGCCGCCACCTGTGGTAGCCGACATAGCTACTACTTTAAATATAAGTATAAACACCAGGAAGAGCAGCAACAGGAAATAATTGTTTCCCATGGATGCAAAAATGCTCCCGTCGAGGAGTTTCAGCCCGTTACCATCAAGCAGGTTATTCAGCGTTTCGTAACCTTCGCCAAACAAAGGCGGGAATAAGAATACCAGCAGGCTGGTAATCAATCCGCCGGTAATCATACGCAGTGTGCCCCCCGGTATTCGCCTGAACTGCTTTTCGATAGACATGTTGGCCTTGGTAAAGTAAATAGATACCATTCCGCAAAGTAATCCCAGCAAAACATAAAAAGGCAGGTTGTGCATGGTAAACGGGTGTGCCGTAACTTCGAACGAAAACAATACTGCAGGCCCCATAAAGAAATAAGCCAATATAGCCCCGGCTGTGGATGAAATCATGAGTGGTATCAGGCTGGCCATGGTAAGGTCGAGCATCAGCACTTCCATGGCAAATATTACGCCTGCAATGGGTGCCTTAAAGATACCTGCAATAGCCCCTGCCGCTCCACATCCCAGCAACAGGGTAATGGTTTTGTAATCAACCCGCAGATAGCGCCCCAGGTTTGAGCCGATGGCCGATCCTGTGAGTACTATCGGTGCTTCAAGTCCCACACTGCCTCCAAAGCTTACGGTTATTGTACTGGCAATCATAGAGGTATACATATTGTGGGCCTTGATGATGCTGTTGCTTTTGGAAATAGACTGGAGTATGCGGCTGATGCCGTGGCCGATATTATCCCTGACAATGTATTTTACATACAGATAAGTTAAGAATATTCCTATGAATGGTAAAATCAGGTAAAGCAGGTTAAAACTCTTGATCGAGATTACTTGCGTGAGCAGCAAATGTCCGAGGTAAACGGCATTTTTCAGCAGGATGGCTGCGAATCCACCCAGGCTGCCGGCTAACAGGCTAAGAATCAGTACAAAGTTACGGGGAGAGATGTGTCGTAACCTCCATGAATGAATACGCTGGTAAAATTTACTTCCGGGCATAGAGGCAAAAATATGAATATTAGTTCATAATTTCGGAACTTCCATTCAGGGAAATTATTTATTTTTACTCATTCTAACTTTTGGAATTTATTTGCACTTTTTCGAAAAGCTGAATAATTTTGCAACTTTCATTGAGCAGGCGGCCTTTAGTAAGTTTATGGTGCGGCCGGGCCACCAACAAGTGGCAGCAGGATGTATAACCCTGTGGGACAGTTGAAGCCCATGGGGAATTTTTATGCCTGTTTAATACCGGTACATAAAATGTTAATAAAAAACAGATGACGAGTCATAAGAGCAAGAAAAGTCGGGTAGCGGCACTTTCGGTGATGTCTAATTCAATGCTGGTGGTTTTTAAACTCTTCGTTGGTTTATACTCTGGTGCGGTGTCTATTTTATCGGAAGCCATACACTCTGGTGTCGACCTGATAGCTGCGCTCATCGCATTTTTCGCAGTTAGGGCATCAGGAAAGCCAGCCGACGACGAACATACCTACGGGCACGGGAAATTCGAAAATCTCTCGGCTGCCATTGAAGGACTTCTTATTTTTGTGGCTGCCGGCTGGATTATTTATGAATCCGTTCACAAGCTTATTTTTCCTGAACCTGTAGAAAATATACAGTGGGGCATTATTGTGATGGGTGTTTCGGCCCTGACAAACCTGTTTATTTCGCGTAAACTATTCAAAGTGGGCAAGGAGACTGATTCGGCAGCGCTGATGGCCGACGGATGGCATTTGCGTACCGATGTGTGGACATCGGCAGGGGTGGCTGCAGGCCTCAGCTTTTATATGTTGGGGAAATGGCGTTTCCCGGATTTGCACCTGGAATGGATTGACCCCGTGATTGCTATTGGTGTGGCCGGGCTTATTGTAAAAGCCGCCTGGGAGCTTACATCCGAGGCTGTTACTTACCTTCTCGATGCCAGCTTACCTGAAGAAGAAGAAAGAATTATTACCCAGATTATCGAAAAAATGAACCCTCAGGTGCTGAATTATCACAACTTTAAAACCCGTAAAGCCGGTTCCGAAAGATTTGTGGAGTTTCATCTGGTGGTGAACAAAGACCTCAGTGTGAAAAAAGCGCACGATATCTGCGATGATATCACGATGAAAATAAAAAATCATTTTCCCAAGACAGAAGTGATGATACATACCGAACCTTGTCTTGATGAGTGTGGCGGCTTTTGCAGAGGAACTTGCGCCATTTTCGAGGCGTGATGCGCTTCATCCGTATGCGCTGCAAGTATTCAGTAATGGTTTCACGATTGGGGTAAGGTAAAAATAAAGCAACTTCCGGTGCCTTCCTGGCTTTCGACCCATATTTTGCCGCCTTGTTTTTCGACAAATTCTTTGCATAGTACCAGCCCGAGACCGGTTGACGACTCGCCTTCTGTACCTTTTCGGCTGGTGTTTTCTGTTAGCTTGAAAAGCTTGCCGGCCAGTTCGGACGGGATGCCGATACCACTATCCTTAACCTGCACTCGGATCATATTTCCTTCTGTTTTTTCGGCAGCAATTTCAACAGTCTCGCCTTTGAAAGAAAATTTTATGGCATTCGAAACCAGGTTCCGGACAATGGTTTCGAGCATATGAATATCGGCAAACACCACGCTGTGATCGGGAATTTTTATTTGCAGTTCAATTCCCTTTTTTGCCGCCATATCCATCATAAGCTCAATGCTCTTGGTAAGAGCCGATTTCAGAAACAATGGCTGGGGTTCGTAGCTCAGAATGCCGCGCTGCATTTTCGACCATTCGAGGAGGTTTTCAATAAGCCGGTAAATGTTCACTGCTGACGATCGCATGGTGGTAGCAATCTCCCTGAGTTCATCAGCCGATAAATTTTCGATATCATCGGCCATAATACCGGTGAGCCCAAGGAAACCATTCATAGGTCCCCGCAGGTCGTGGGCCACAATGGAGAAGAATTTGTCTTTCTCGGCATTGATGGCGTTTAGCTGTTCGTTTTTTTCCCGGAGCTGTTGTTCGGCTTTTTTACGGTGGGTGATATCTTTCGAAATGCAGGTGACCCATAAAATATGGCCTTGCTCGTCTTTTATGGGGTCTACCATGGTGAGGTAATACTTTTCCTCCTGCTGCACATTCACCACTTTTACTTCTATTTCGCCTTTTTCACCATTAGCCAAAACCTGCCTCACCAACCTGAGCCTTTTCTCAGCTTCGTCGGGCGGAAAAATATCGAAGGGTGTTTTGCCAATGATTTCATCTGGCTTTTTGCCGAAAGGAGTGGCAAATGCATCGTTTACAAAGCGGTATGTTTCGTCGGGATTAAAACTGAAAATCGGGTCGCTCGAGTATTGTACCAGCATCCGGTATTTTTCCTCGCTGATCCTGAGCGATTCTTCCACGCGTTTGCGTTCAGTCATTTCGCGGCCGGCAGCAATCACTACCTTTTTATCGAACCAAAAACCGGGCGCCAGGCTTACTTCTTTCGGGAAAACTGAACCATCTTTACGTAAACCCCAGAACTCGAACCTTACAGTTTGTCCATCATAAGCATTCTGTATATGTTTTAGCGTCATTTCCAGGTCATTTAAACCCGGAGCTGCCAGAAAAGCAGGTGTTTTATGAATAAAATGCGCTTTCTCGTAACCATAAAGTTTTTCGGCTGCCACATTTACATCCACGAAACATCCATCCTGATCGAGGATATAAATGGCATCGCTCAGGCTGTTGATGATGCCCCGGTACGTGTTTTCCGATAAATACAATTTTTTTTCAACCTCTTTGCGTGCAGTAACATCAAAAAGCACTGTCTGGTAAGTATGGTCGGGCATCATTTTCGAGTGCATTTCAACCGTAATTACACGCTGGTCCTTGCACAGGATTTCCCTTTCATTCACAACTACCTGGCCTTCCTGCAGCAGGTCGAATCTGAAGGGCTTGTCTTTCCGGCTCTGCTCTGTAAATAGTATTTCCGAAATATGCTTGCCAGCCAGCTCGTGATGCTGAAAACCAGTCATTTTTTGTAAACTCTTATTCGAATCGGTAACAAAGCCATTAACCGAACCAATCAGTATGCCTTCAACGGCAAAATCGAACAATTCGCTGTAGCGCTTCTTGCTTTTTCGCAGCGATTCGGAGGTTTCTTCGGCTTCAAGCGCCAGCGCCAGGCGGCTGATTATATACTTGTGGTGACCGGTTAACTCAAAATGATGCTGAAAAACAACACAAAGTGAACCTACAGGTTCGCCGTTACACCGCACCTTATGGCCCAGGTACGATTTAAGGTTAAACTGCAAAACATTGGGATCGGTAGCAGCATATGCCGATTCAGGAAGATTTCCGATAAAGAGAATATCATTGTCTGCCTGCCTGATTACATCGTAGCAAATACGTCCTTCGGGTTTAACTACAGGAATATGTTCAGCTCCGGTATTCCATTTGCCGAAGGAGCATAAAAGGCCTTCGTTAAGCCGGTTATACAACGCGCTCGAAGCGCCCAGCAGTTGACCGCAGAGCGCAGTAATCAGGTTTATGTTATCCAGGTAATTGTCGCTGAGATTCGAGAGTGTGCGGTTAATCATCTCAAGATCATGCAACATAGTGTTTTCTGACTCAACTGAAAAAGTTAATGTGATTCCAATAAGTTCATTTTCAGTATTTAATAGGCTTATAAAATGAAGGGTGTAGAAAGCATTTTCATTATTCTTCAAACTACATTGCAACCGGATATTGCCTTGTAACCGTAAGGCCGGTAGTATTTCATTTTCGAAGCTGTTGCTTTCTTCAAACTTTACCAGATCCTTAATATTTTGACGTAATAAGGTTCCGGGCTGTACACCGAACATTTTCTCAGCCTCGGTATTGCACCGGTAAATTATGCCAGGCAAATCGATGGTTATTAAAGGAGCAGGCATGGCTTGGCTGTATGCGTTGCCCGGAATCACAGCCTCTTTTGTTTTCATAGGCTTATAGTTTGCACTACACCTGACCAGGNNATGGATTTAACACTTTATAATTGATAAACCGGGTAAGCCGGAATGTATTTGTACACTTGCTGTCTATGCTTTTGGATGAAGGGTATTGATTTCAAATATACAAATACTTGTAGATTTTCAAACGATATTAAATTTTTTTGATTCGAATAAAGTATTTTTTTTAGCGAAAAGATTATTTGCTGATGCTTAATTAAATATGTTGCTTTGCCGTGGCACCTTCCTGAATGGGGATGTTTCATTGAAATGCTCAACCATTATTTTTATTTTTAGGAATTTGTGACTGCTGGTTGTTGATTATTTCTGTATAACTTATGATTCCGGTTCTCAAAAAACGGATGAGAATCATTTATTTTTGCATGTTCGAACTGCATGTCGGATCATGGATAAAAGCACTTTAGTATGAATATTATCACGTATAACGTAAATGGAATCAGGGCTGCCATCAGCAAAGGATTTATTGAATGGTTACAGGCTACGGCCCCTGATATCGTATGCCTGCAGGAAATAAAGGCCCAGCCCGACCAGATTCCTATAGTCGAATTTGAGGCGCTCGGATATCATACATATTGGTTCCCCGCCGAAAAAAAGGGCTACAGCGGTGTCGGTATTTTATCAAAAACCGAACCCGATAAGGTTGTGTACGGAATGGGTATCGATAAGTACGATTTTGAAGGCCGGTTTTTACGCGCCGATTATGGTGATAAAAGCGTAATCTCGGTGTATCATCCTTCGGGTACCACCGGCGACGAACGCCAGGCCTTTAAAATGCAATGGCTGGCCGATTTTCAGAATTATATTCTCGAATTAAAGAAAACCAGACCCAACCTGGTTATATCCGGAGATTATAACATTTGCCACCGTGCCATCGATATTCACGACCCGGTGCGCAATGCCACCAGCAGCGGGTTTTTACCCGAAGAACGCGAATGGATGTCGGGTTTCCTCAACAGTGGCTTCATCGATTCATTCCGGTATTTTGTTAAAGATCCGCATCACTACACCTGGTGGAGTTATCGTGCCGGGGCGCGCAGCCGCAACCTGGGCTGGCGTATCGATTACAATATGGTGAGCGACGAACTCGAAAAAAACATGAAACGTGCAGTAATACTCCCCATGGCTGTACATTCGGATCATTGTCCTTCGCTGTTGGAAATAGAATTTTAATCCCGTAAAATCAATAAAACTAATAAATAGTTAATTATGCGTAGTTTAGTGAATAATAAGTTAACAAAGCTGATCGCGATTCTGTTCGTGGTTGGTGTTTTTTCATCCTGTGTTTCCATGAAAAAATACAAAGACCTCACAGCAAGCTGCTCAGAGGAAAGTATCCGCCTGAATTCAAAAGTGGAAGAACTGGATGGCCGGGTTGTGGCTCTTAGCAATGAAAACGACCGTTACAAAAAGGAAAACAGTGCCCTGAAAGCTGATACTTCGCGGCTGGGGTCCATGCTGCGACTGCTCACTGCCGATTACAACGAACTGGATCGCTCACACGAATTGCTCAAGAAACAGTTCTCCGAAAATTTCGAAGATTCGGAAAAAGTAATGGCCGAGCTGAAAGTAGCACAGGACACCTTGCTGGCCCGCGAGGACAGGCTGCGTGCGCTCAGAAGCGAACTGGAAATTAAAGGCAAAAACCTGGCCGAATTGCAGATGGCTTTGCATAAAAAGGATTCAGTAACCAACGCGCTTCGCAAAGCTGTGGCCGATGCGCTGATGGGTTTCGAAGGCAAAGGACTCACAGTGCATATGAAAGATGGTAAGGTATACGTTTCACTCGAAGAAAAACTCATTTTTGCATCAGGCAAATGGGATGTAAGCAGCGAAGGCGTGACCGCGCTGAAAGACCTGGCCAAAGTGCTGGAAAAAAATCCCGACATCAGCATTCTTATCGAAGGCCACACCGACAATGTGCCTTTAAGCAGCCAGAACCAGGTTAAAGATAACTGGGACCTGAGCACCATGCGGGCTACCTCAATTGTTAAAATACTTCTGGCCAACGGCAAAATTGATCCCAAACGACTGGTTGCTTCGGGCCGTGGCGAATACCTGCCGGTGGTGCCAAATAATTCGCCTGCCAATAAAGCCAAAAACAGGCGTACCGAAATCATTCTGTCGCCAAAACTTGATGAATTGATGCAGATTATTGGTACAAATTAACTGACTGTATAAATATTTATTTTACCTTTGCAAAATGGTATATTTATACAATATCCGTATTGCAAAAAAAATAAATGAAGGATTGCTGGTTCTGTCAGCAATCCTTTATTTTGTGTAAAAGTTCCGCCACAAATTAAGCCTGCCACCAGGAAAAACTATCAGGCACTGCCTGAAAAAAATTTGCGCGCTAACATCTGAAACCTGCATTATTCATTACAAAATACATAATTGCTACATGATGTCGAAAGAAACCCCAGCGAAGCTTATCCTTGAAGATGGAACTATATTTACCGGCAAATCCTTTGGTTTCGAAGGTTCGGTAGCCGGCGAAGTGGTTTTCAACACTTCCATGACAGGTTACCCTGAAAGCCTCACCGATCCATCGTTTGCAGGGCAAATTATGGTTGCCACTTACCCGCTTATTGGCAACTATGGCGTTCCCGAAGCAAAAATGGCCGATGGCCTGCCCGATTATTTTGAGTCGGAACGCATACAGGTTACGGCCCTGGTTGTTTCTGATTATTCGGAACAATACAGCCACTGGAGCGCACGCAAAAGCCTCGGCGACTGGCTTATGGCACATCATATTCCCGGCCTTTACGGCATCGATACGCGGCAACTCACTAAGATAATCAGGGAAAAAGGAGCTATGCTCGGTAAAATTGTGTTCGGCGACAACGATCCAGGGTTTCACGACCCCAACTCCGAAAACCTGGTGGCACAGGTAAGTACCGATAAAGTGGTGGTTTATGGCAATGGTTCCACGAGGATTCTGCTGGTTGATTGCGGCGTAAAATACAATATAATCCGCCATTTCCTGAAACGCGATACCACCGTAATACGGGTTCCCTGGGATTACGATTATTCAAAAGAACAATACGATGGCTTGTTTATTTCTAACGGCCCCGGCAATCCCAAAATGTGTGATGTAACTATCGCGCATCTCGAAAAATCGCTTGCCCAGGACACGCCCATTTTCGGCATTTGCCTCGGCAACCAGTTGCTGGCGCTGGCCTCGGGCGCCGACACCTATAAGCTGAAATACGGGCACCGCAGCCATAACCAACCCGTGTTGCAATGTGGAACCAACAAAGCTTTAGTCACTTCTCAAAATCATGGTTTTGCCATTGATAATAATACGCTTTCGGATGAGTGGGAGCCGTTTTTTGTGAACCTCAACGATGGTACCAACGAAGGCATCAGGCATAAAACCCGAAATGTTTTTTCGGTACAATTCCATCCCGAAGCTTCAAGCGGACCTACAGACAGTGAGTATTTGTTTGATGAATTCCTGGAGATTGTCCGAAAAAAGATTTAAACACGGAGGCACGGAGGGCACAAAGGGACACGGAGAATATTCTCAAAATTTCAAGAAAATATTTTTCCTTTTTTGGTTTCCAACTGATCCATTTTTACTTCAAAAAAATAATGAAAATAACTCAGCAACTTATTAATGACATCTCCTATAAAATAATAGGTAGCGCAATTGAGGTTCATAAACAATTGGGACCAGGTCTTTTAGAATCGGTTTATCAGGCTTGCCTGGTTGAAGAGCTGAAAATGCGGGGGATAAAGGTTCAATCTGAAATGGTTATTCCTATTTTGTATAAAGGAAAAAATTTGGGAGGTCAGCTTAGATTGGATTTATTGGTTGAAGATTTGATAATTGTTGAACTTAAGTCAGTTGAAGAAATGATCCCTTTGTACCAGGCACAGTTGTTATCGTATCTGAAGCTAACTTCGAAACCAAAAGGATTACTGATTAATTTCCATTGCGAGAACATAGTCAGCCAATTGGTTTCAATGGTTACGAAAGAGTTTGAAATGTTGCCTACGGAGTAACAGTAAATAACTGAAACTACAGTTGTATATTAACAATTGGGTTTCTCTGTGTTTCTCCGAGTGCTCCGAGCCTCCGTGGTAAAAATCCTTTCGATAAATTATTTTACAAATTTGCTTAAACGCATAAAAATGATAAAAATCAAAAAAGTACTGGTTCTGGGTTCGGGCGCACTGAAAATTGGTGAAGCCGGTGAATTTGATTATAGCGGATCACAGGCGCTGAAAGCCCTGCGCGAGGAAGGTATTTTTACCATTCTCATCAATCCCAATATTGCAACCGTGCAAACTTCCGAAGGCGTTGCCGATAAAATCTATTTCCTCCCGGTTACGCCTTATTTTATCGAAAAAGTGATTGAAAAGGAAAAGCCCGAAGGAATTCTGCTTTCGTTCGGTGGGCAAACGGCGCTCAATTGCGGTATCGAACTTTTTAAATCGGGCACCCTTGAAAAATACAATGTGAAAGTGCTGGGCACGCCGGTGCAATCCATTATCGACACCGAAGACCGTGAAATTTTTGCCGACAACCTCCGGAAAATAAATATCAAAACCCCGCGAAGTATCGCCGTTACGACCATTGACGATGCGTTGAAAGCTTCAGAAACTTTGGGTTTCCCCATTATAGTCCGGGCAGCCTTCACCCTTGGCGGACAAGGATCAGGATTTTGTTACAACCGCGATGAATTATTAAAGCTTGCAGGAACTGCATTTTCGTATTCGTCGCAGATTCTGGTTGAAGAAAGCCTGAAAGGCTGGAAAGAAGTGGAATATGAAGTGGTGCGCGACTGTTACGATAACTGTATCACCGTGTGCAACATGGAAAACTTTGATCCGCTGGGTATACATACCGGCGAGAGTATTGTAGTTGCCCCTTCGCAAACCCTTACCAACCGCGAGTACCACAAATTGCGCAGTATTTCTATAGAAATTGTGCGCAATGTAGGTATTGTGGGCGAGTGCAATGTGCAATATGCCCTCGATCCCAACTCCGAGGATTACCGTGTTATCGAAGTAAATGCCCGTTTGTCGCGTTCGTCAGCACTGGCATCGAAGGCAACCGGTTACCCGCTGGCTTTCGTAGCTGCCAAGCTGGCCTTAGGGTACGGGCTGCACGAACTGAAAAATTCGGTAACCCGCACAACCACTGCTTTTTTTGAACCGGCACTCGATTA
>DGQJ01000114.1:0-1604 GCA_002389705.1 Bacteroidales bacterium UBA4417 | reverse complement strand
CAGGGAACACATGGTTTTGTCGGGAATACCGATCTCGAATTCAGCGATATCGATAAATCGCTTTCGGCGCCTACCGATATGCGCATTTATTCCATTGCCAGCGCATTCGAAGCAGGTTATACCGTTGACCAGGTGCACGAACTCACTAAAATTGATAACTGGTTCCTGGTGAAGCTGAAATCCATTTTCGATCACATGCTTTACCTGAAAACCTTTTCGCGGGTGGAGGATATTCCGGCTGAGTTGATGAAAGCAACCAAACAGAAAGGGTTCTCCGATTTCCAGGTGGCGCGTTTCCTGTTTAAAAATCCGGGTAACCTGCACCAGGAAATGCTCCAGGTACGCAATTACCGGAAAAAACTGGGTATAGTTCCATACATCAAGCAGATAGATACCCTTGCCGCTGAATACCCGGCTCAAACCAACTACCTGTATATGACGTATAATGGTTCGGCGCATGATATTGAACCGGAAAAAGACGGGAAATCGGTGATCGTACTGGGCTCGGGAGCCTATCGCATTGGTAGTTCGGTCGAATTCGACTGGTGCTCGGTAAATGCACTTACCACCGCCCGCAACCTCGGCTACCGCGGGGTAATGATCAATTTTAACCCCGAAACGGTAAGTACCGATTACGATACCTGCGACAGGTTGTTCTTTGATGAACTCTCCTTCGAAAGGGTGATGGATATTATTGAACTTGAGCAGCCCAAAGGCGTGGTGGTAAGTACCGGCGGACAAATCGCCAACAACCTGGTAATGCGTCTGTACGGGCAGCATGTTCCCATACTCGGTACTGCTCCTGAGAGTATTGACAATGCCGAAAACCGGCATAAATTTTCGTCGCTGCTCGACACGCTCCGCATCGACCAACCCCGCTGGAAGGAACTGGTAGAAATTGAGCAGATTTATGCATTTGTGGATGAAGTTGGTTTCCCGGTGCTTATCCGGCCTTCGTATGTGCTTTCGGGCGCAGCCATGAACGTGGTTTCGAACCGCCAGGAACTCGATTTCTTCCTTACGCTGGCTGCAAGAGTTTCGAAAGAATATCCTGTAGTAGTTTCGGAATTTATTCAGAATGCCAAGGAAATAGAGATTGATGCAGTTGCCGATAAAGGCGAAATTGTAGCCTATGCCATCAGTGAGCACATCGAATTTGCAGGCGTGCATTCGGGCGATGCCACCATTGTATTCCCCGCGCAGAAAATGTACTTCGAAACCTCCAGGCGTATCAAGAAAATATCGCGCGACATAGCCCGGGCGCTGAATATCAGCGGGCCGTTTAATATGCAATTTCTCGCCCGCGACAACGACATCAAGGTGATTGAGTGCAACCTCCGTGCTTCCAGGAGCTTTCCTTTTGTAAGCAAGGTGTTGAAAATTAACCTTATTGAGCTGGCCACTAAAATTATGCTGGGCGAAGTGGTCGAAAAACCCTCCAAGTCAGCCTTCGAAATGGACTATGTGGGTATTAAAGCCTCGCAGTTTTCATTTTCGAGGTTGCAGAAAGCTGATCCTGTTTTGGGTGTTGAAATGGCAAGTACCGGTGAGGTAGGCTGTATTGGCGAAAGTTATTATGAAGCTTTGTTAAAAGCCATGTTATC
>DGQJ01000296.1 GCA_002389705.1 Bacteroidales bacterium UBA4417 | reverse complement strand
GTAACCATCAATCCTTTGCCATCCATCACCAATGCATCGATGGCACAATCTATTTGTTCCGGATCAAACACATCCAATGTTAATTTACTATCAAATGTAGCAGGAACCATATTCAACTGGACTGCAACACCTTCGGCTGCATCCATTACCGGATACCAGGCATCGGGCAGCAGCAATATCCCTGTACAGACCATTACAAACAGCAATATTGTTGCGGAAACAGTTACCTATCATATTATTCCCACCACCAATGCAACACCTGGTTGCGCCGGCAATGCAGAAGACTATATAATTACGGTTCATCCAAACCCGACCATAACAAGCAACCTGACAGAATCCATCTGCAGCGGGCAGGCTTTTAACTATCAAATTACAAGCAATATCGCTGGATCAACTTATACCTGGTCGCGTGCCGCAGTTTCGGGAATCAGCAATGCGCCGGGTTCGGGTACCACTGCTACGATCAGCGAAACTTTGGTTAACACCACCAATAACGATATCGATGTTACCTACGTTCTTACCCCGTTCGGTCAAGTTCCTAATGCGTGTGCAGGCCCATCGGTAAATCTGGTGGTAACCGTAAGGGCATTGCCCCAGGTAAGTGCCGGTTCCGATTTTACCATTCCTTACGGAATTTATACAACCCTCAACGGTGTAGCTACCGGTGGCACAGGTTTATTAAGCTATAACTGGTCACCCAATACATATATCGCTTCGGGCGAAAATACACTTAAACCGCAGACAGATAAATTATTCCTGACCCGCACCTATACATTGACAGTAAATGATGCAGCGGGATGTAGTGCAAGTGATGCCATTACCGTGTTTGTAGTTGGCAGCCCGGTAACGGCAGCCCCAACCGCTGTTCCGTCGAGTATATGTGTAGGCGAAAGCACTTTGCTTTCAGCTAACGCTTCGGGTGGATCAGGAACTTATACTTACACATGGACCTCGGTACCGGCAGGATTCACCTCGAATTCGGCGACCGTATCAGTATCACCATCAGTAAGTACCGTATATACAGTAACCGTTGACGATGGTTTTAATACAGCAACGGCACCGGTATCGGTTACAGTAAATCCTTTACCAACCCAATATTCACTCACCGGCGGCGGAAGCTATTGCGCAGGGGGTGCAGGTGTTGTGGTTGGGCTGGCCGGATCGCAGTCGGGGGTTAACTACCAATTATTCAATGATGTAAATCCTGTGGGCGCACCTGTTTCTGGAAGCGGGTCAGCCATAAGCTTTGGCAACCAGACCCTGGCAGGAATATATACCGTTGTGGCAACCCGGGTTTCGACAGGTTGTACTATCGACATGGGTAGCAGTGTAATGGTGTCAATTAACCCGTTGCCGGTTGCCAATGCAGGCGCCGACCAGGTTATTGCTTACGGAATAAGCACCACTTTAGGCGGATCGGCCTCAGGAGGTTTTGGAACAATAAAGTATGCCTGGCTGCCATTATCATTGATCGCTACCGGTGATGACAGTGCAACACCAAAAACAACAAATATTTATTCGAATACCACCTTCACCCTTACCGTAACAGATGGTAACGGGTGTTCGGCTTCGGACCAGGTAGCCGTTTCACTTACGGGTAACCCCCTGTTTGTAAGTGTTGCATCCTTGCCAGCAGCCATTTGTGCCGATTCTTCCACAGCCCAGCTNNGCCGGCAGCCCTGCTTGGACATCCACATCACAAAACCCTGTGGTATCGCCCGATGTAACAACAACCTATACTGTAATAGCCAATGATGGCTTCAACACAGCTACAGCTACGGTAACAGTACTGGTTAACCCGCTTCCAATTCCTTTCAGCGTAATTGGCGGGGGTAACTACTGTTATGCAAGCAACGGGGTACAAATCGGCCTCAGCGGATCGGAACCCAACACAAACTACCAGCTGTACCGGGGCGGTGTTGCCGACGGAGCAGCAGTAACCGGTACAGGAGCTCCAATCAGCTTTGGTTACCGTACAGCAGCATTCAACTATACCGTTGAAGCAACAAATAATCTTACCGGCTGCACCGACCAGATGAATGGCAGCGCAACTGTTATTATAACAACTCCTCCGACAGCTTACCTGGTAACCGGTGGCGGCGCATATCCCGCAGGCGGTAAGGGAAAAGAAGTTGGTTTATTTCATGGTGATGCCGGTATCAGCTACCAGTTATTCTGTGACAATGTCCCAGTAGGCTCACCAATTATGGGTTCGGAATCAGCCATCAACTTTGGTTTCCAGACACAACCCGGCACCTACACCGTTGAAGGCACAGATGTAAATACAGGCTGCAGCGTACTGATGAATGCCAGTGTTAACGTTACCATACTTCCTTACCCGCTTACTTTCGAAGTATACGGTGGTGGAATTATTTGCGAAGGCCAGCCCGGATTAACAGTTCATCTTTCGGGTTCGGAAGCTGATATCGATTACCAGCTGTTGCGTAACGGATTCCCATACGGAACGCTGGTTGCCGGAACAAATGCACCCCTTAGCTGGGGACCATTTACCAAGAACGGAATGTACGAAGTACGAGCCATAAACACTGCTGCCGGAATCGACAAAATGATGGACGACAGCGCTGTTATCACTGTTTATCCTGCTCCAACTATTTATTCCATGGATCCAACCGGACCACAATGCCCGGGTACCATCATCAGGCTTAATGGATCCGAAAAGGGATTAATATATACCTTACTATATAACGGAATTCCTGTTGAAACCATTACCGGTACCGGCTTGGTAGGATTCCTTGATTTTGGCCCTCAAACCGAAAGCGGCACCTACACTGTGAAAGCAGTGAATCCTGTTACCGGTTGCGAAGCCATGATGAACGGGAGTACATTTATACAACTGGCCCCCGAGATTTATACAGTAAATCCTGCAGGCATACTTTGCCCCGGGCAGATGATTACCCTTTCGGGTTCGCAGAACGGGGTTGAATACCAACTCCGCTGGAACGGAACCTTCGACCAGGGCGCACCGGTAGCAGGCACAGGATCAGCAATCAGCATCGGCACCGGCTCACTTCCGGGAACATATTCTGTAATAGCTACCGATGTTATTACCCGTTGCGTTTCGTACATGAACGACAGTTCAACCTTATATGCCGACCCAACCGCGTTCACAATTACCCCTGATGGTACAGCCTGCGAAGGCGAATCAATCGGGTTAAACGGTTCAGAAACTGGTGTTGATTATGTACTGTTGCTCGACAACTCCATTCATGTTGATACCATTTCGGGTACCGGAATGCCTGTCACTTTCGGACCCCAGCTTACAGCCGGCAAATACACTGTGATCGCAGTAAATCAAACTTCGTACTGTATTTACCCAATGAACGGGACGACTGTAATGAACGACAGCCCTGTAAAATACAATATGCAGCCCGCAGGAATTCAGTGCGTAGGCACCTCGATCAGCCTATCAGCATCACAAACCGGCGTAACCTACCAGTTATTACTTAACGGTATTTTCAACATGGGAACTCCTGTGGCCGGCAATGGCGGTGTGATCAGTTTCGGACCGCAAACCTTAAGCGGCACCTATACTGCAAGGGCAGTAAACGACATTACCGGTTGTAATACCTTGATGGCCGACAGCACCGTAATTGACCCGCTGCCGCTGGTATTCACAACCACGCCTGCAGGAAAACACTGCGCAGGTACATCAGTAGGGCTGAATGGTTCGCAATCAGGCTTTAATTATGTACTCGTTTTAAACGGATCCGTTAACCTCGATACCATCCCCGGAACAGGTAATGCCATTGATTTCGGACCACAGCTAACAGGCGGCAATTATACCATAAGAGCATACAACCAGGTATCATTTTGCCCTGGCGACATGGCTGGCAATTCAATTATTGAGGCAGCCCCTGTTGCATATTCAATGACACCTGCAGGCATAAGTTGTGTAGGTTCGACGCTGGGCCTCGAAAACTCAGAAACCGGTGTTTTGTACCAGCTTCGCTGGAATGGAAGCATCAATGTTGGCAGCCCGGTAGCCGGTAACGGTTCAGCCATCAGCTTTGGAACTCATAATCTTACAGGTGTTTATACAGTGGTTGCAACCAATGCCTTCGGCTGCACCTCAACCATGCTCAACCCGGTAACCATCAATCCGTTACCAGTTGCTTTTAACGTGATCCCTTCAGGAATTCAGTGCCAGGGAACATCACTCGGTCTCGATGGATCCGAAGTTGGCGCCAGCTACATATTAGTTCGCAACGGCAATGTAAGCACTGATACCATTGCAGGAACCGGAAGCGCTATTTCCTTTGGTCCACAGTTTACCTCGGGCACGTATACTGTAAACGCCTATTTCAATGCAACCAAATGCATGTCGGCAATGAACGGCAATTCCGTAATTTCGGATATTGCCCCTACCATTTACACCATGACACCTGCAGGCATCATCTGCTCAGGGGCTGTTATCGGGATCGATAATTCGGAAACAGGAGCTACATACCAGTTACGCTTAAACGGAGTTCTGAACATGGGCGCTGCTGTAAACGGCACTGGCTCAGCTATTAGTTTTGGTGAACAATACCTGCCTGGTACTTATACTGCCATTGCAACCAATATGAAAGGATGCAGCTCATTAATGAATGGCGAGGTTGAAGTAAACCCCAACCCGGTGGCCTTTAATATCAGCCCTTCGGCAGCTCAGTGCCCGCCGGTGAAAATAGGCATCAATGGTTCCGAAACCGGTGTAAATTATATCCTGGTTCTCGAAAACTCCATACAGATTGACACCCTGCAAGGAACAGGAACTGCATTATCGTTCGGAGCACAGACTACTTCGGGAAATTATACGGTGCTTGCTTACAATGCTGCCACCTTGTGCAAAACAGAAATGAACGGCACAGCAGTTATAAAGCCTGCCCCTATTTCGTACCCAATGACACCTGCAGGTATCCTTTGCCCGGGCACCCCTGTAGGTTTGGCAAATTCTGAAGTGGGCGTAAGTTACCAGTTGATTCGTAACAACAGTATAAAAGTAGGCGCAGTGGTCGCCGGCACAGGTAAACCAATAAACTTTGGCAGCCAGGATATCCCGGGAACGTATACCATCGAAGCAACAGGTACCAACGGATGCCCGAATATGATGGATGGCAGCGTAGTTATCAACCCATTGCCCACAGCATTTATTGTAAACCCGGCAGGTACACATTGCCAGGGTACAGCAATAACACTTAATGGTTCGGAAACCGGCATTGAATATATTCTCTTCCGCGGAGGCATTTTCCCGGTTGATACATTACAAGGTACCGGCTCAGCATTAAATTTCGGTTTGCCCGCTATTGAAGGAATGTACTCAGTACTGGCTGTAAACACCGTTAGTTCATGCCAGAACATGATGAGCGGATCAACAAGAATACTTGCAAATCCATTAAACTTCAACATAACCCCGGCCGGCGTTAACTGCGGCTCTGCCGTGGCAGGTCTGGAGGGATCAGAAAAAGGCATCAATTACACCCTTTTCCGCAACGGAAACAGCACAGGTATAACCGTTACCGGAACCGGCTCAGCCATCAGTTTTGGAAATCAAACAGCGGGAACCTATACCGTACAGGCTGCCAGCCCATCAACAGGTTGTGTTGTTTTTATGCCCGGTACACTCCAAATCAGCGGTTCGCCCATAGTGAGCCTGGGTGCTGACGCAACCATTTGTGTTTCGCATGCCGCCATGCTGCATGCTACCATCAGCAATGGCATTAATGTTACCTGGCAGAGCAGCGGCGACGGAACTTTCCATAACACCGGCACGTTGAATCCGATGTATATCCCCGGAGCAAATGACATTGCCAATGGCGCAGTAAACCTGGTACTCAGTGTTGACGGCAGCGGTACATGTGCAGGCATCAGGGGAAGCGATACTTTAAGGCTAACCATTCAAAAGCCGGCAACGGCAACTGCAGGCGGCGATGTTGATGTATGCACCGTAAAAGATTATACCCTGCATGCTTCGGCAACAAATTACAAGAACATTATCTGGGCCACGTCAGGAACCGGAACTTTCAGCAACGGAGGCAGTGCAACGCCAACTTATCATCCGTCAGCTGCCGACCTGTCAGCCGGTTCAGTCGAACTTTCGATGCATGTAATTGCAAATGATCCTTGCGGAAATGTAGTTGACGATAAAATGACAATGCGTTTCCACACCATTGTAAGCGTGGATGCAGGTCCCGGGGCTACCATCAGCCATTTCGATACTTTTACAGCCACAAACGCTGCTGTTCAAAATTCAGCTTCGGTGCTGTGGTCAACTTCGGGTACAGGTTCGTTCGATGATGCTTCGAAACTGAATGCAACCTACCTGCCCGGCGATGCCGACTACCTGAAAGGATCAGTAACACTTACTTTAACCGCATCGAACAACGCACCCTGCGGGCCAGTAAGCGATACGCTCACGCTCAGGTTTATAAACAACTGGGGAATAGATTTCAGCTGGAATCCTTCGTGCGAAGCTACACCGGTTGTATTTAAGGTAAATCCGGATGTTACCAACATAGGTGCCATGAAAACCTGGCTCTGGACTTTTGGCGACGGAACCACCTCGAACCAGGTGAACCCAACACACCAGTTCCCCGCCGTAGGCGAATACTTTGTAACACTCTCTGCAACAGATTCGCTGGGTAAGGTAAAAACCATCTCGCACACGATTACCATTGCCAAATACCCGGTATCATTTTTCAGCATCAGCATGCCGAACTGCTCAAACGAGCCGGTACATTTCACTGACCTGTCGCATACTCTGTATGGATATGTAGCAAAATGGGAATGGAATTATGGCGATGGCTCGAAAAATGATACCATCTATTTCCCCAATCAGCCCAATGTTTCGCATTTGTACAATGCCGCAGGCACGTTTAATGTTACATTGTCGATAACCAATTCATTCGGTTGTACAACCGAGGCCACCTTACCGGTTCAGGTAATTGAAGCGCCGGTAACCAACTTCCAGTACACCAACAATTGTTCGGGACTGGAAACCATGTTCAGCGATGCATCGTATGCCAACGGCCCGGGGAACAAAATCCAGTACTGGTGGAATTTTGGCGATCCTACAAGCGGTGCCGATAACACCTCGGAAGAAAAAGACGCTACGCACATTTTCAGTGCTCCCGGAACTTACCAGGTAACCCATGTGGTACGCAATTTTAACGATTGCACCGATACTATAGTTAAGAAAGTTGAAATTCTGCTGCCTGTTGCTGTCGACTTTGTTCACAGCCCCACCTGTATTGATGTTGAATCGTATTTCAATCCCGACAGTTCGGTAATGAACATGAAGGATATCGTTAGCTGGGAATGGAACTTCGGCGATGGCGTTATCAGCAACCTGCAGAACACGAAACACATATACAGCAAGACCGGCTCCTACCAGGTAACCTTAACCGTTAGAAATAATTCGGGATGCGTTGCTTCAAAAACCCGTAAGATAACTGTAAGTGCAGCACCGGTGGCCCTGTTTACCCCGGCACAGAAACTCTGTGCCAATACACCGGTTCATTTCGAAGATGCTTCGAAAGCTTACGATAGTTATATCACGGAATGGAACTGGAATTTCGGAGATGGTCAAACAAAACAGGTTAAATTCCCCGAAAATCCAGGTACTGATCACCAGTACGATGCACCGGGAACTTACAATGTAGCCCTGCTGGTAGTATCGGGCACAGGCTGTTCTGCCGAAAGCCAGTTAACCATCACGGTGAATCCTTCGCCTGTGGCAAACTTTGATGTTGCAAATGCCTGCCAGGGATCAGCAACCCAGTTTACCGATCTTACCCAAGCCAGCGGTGGTGGTATGATTACCAGCTGGAAATGGAATTTTGGCCACGGCGCTTCAGGTATCAGCAATACATCAAACCTGCAGCATCCACAGCATGTATACACGGCAACCGGAATTTACCAGGTTGCACTTACGGCAACAACTGCCAACG
>DGQJ01000183.1:6960-15734 GCA_002389705.1 Bacteroidales bacterium UBA4417 | reverse complement strand
ACCTGATGCCTGAAATGGCATCAGGTTAGGGGAGCCCTTACCTTGTTTTTCCCGGGTAAGCTGCAACTGCAAAGCAAAAAAAAGGTTGAAACCATGCATTATTTATGCAAATGAGTTATCCGAAAAACCAACCATTCTGGCAAGAGCAATTCAATGATTTTAACCAATTTTCTGACGAAGATATGCTGCTGACACATATTTCTGACACGTGTATGTGATCTGCACAGCAAAAAAGTAAAAATTTTATTTGTAGGAGATTGTAAGAGACAGAAAAAGAATGATTTAGGAAAAAGTAAAAATTAAGTGTTAAGAGTACGTTTAATGAAAAAATGTTGTATATTAGACGCACATTAAATAAGTGTAACACGTACGCTTAATGAAAAATTTTTCGAAGCAGGAACTTTTTTAACAACACAGGTTTTTGAATGGTTTTCACAGTGATTTTCCCTGCTTCGTTTCCCTGGATTTATTACGCATAAATACCCAAAAGGTACTTTTACCTTCCGGAAGATCCTCGTACAAAAAAATACTGAAGCATGATATTTACCTTCCAAAGCCTTTGCCACGGAGGAATACTAATGAATGATGCCTGGGGTGAATTTCAGGTTATTACATAGCTGTGGGCCATTACTTACCGGTAAATATATTATGGCCGGAGCCTTCCAAAATCATCACCAAATAATTTTAAAATGCAGATTACAAACTAATTAACCAAAATAAATTGCTTACAATGATCAATTATTAACCTTAACCCAAACAAACATGAAAAAAAACAAGCTACAATGTGAAAAGCTGAAGTGGTCGCGGCACTTTAACAGGGCGCTGATTACCATTTTTATGCTTTCGTTTACCCTGTTGGCTCAGGCCCAGATGACAAAAATTACGGGTAGAGTTTCAGATGCCTCCAACGGCGAACCCATTGCGGGTGCTACAATCCTGGCTAAAGGAACTCAAAATGGAGCACTCACTGATATTGACGGAAAATTCGCGATCAGTGTCGATAAGAAAACTGAGATACTGGTTATTTCGTTTGTGGGTATGCAATCGCAGGAAGTTTCAATCGGCGGGCAAACTTATTTTGAAGTATCATTAAAAACAAATGCTACTGATATTGAAGGTGTTGTAGTAACTGCACTGGGTATCAAAAGGGAAAAAAAGGCATTGGGATATGCTGTAGGCGAAGTAAAATCTGATGCTATTGTAAATTCGAGCGAAAGCAACGTTGTAACCGCTTTATCGGGCAAAGTGGCCGGTGTGGTTGTCAATTCTACTTCGTCGCAGGCAGGTTCGGGCGCTAACATTGTAATCCGCGGTAACAGTTCAATTACCGGAAACAACAGGCCTTTGATGGTAGTTGATGGTGTTCCGTACAAAACTGACCAGTTTGGAGCCGATGCAGTAGGTGGCGAAACAGGAAATACTTCACTTGACCTTGATTTAAGTACAGTTGAAAACGTAAGTGTACTTAAAGGTGCTGCTGCTGCTGCTTTATATGGATCAGAAGCTGCAAACGGCGTAATTATGATTACAACAAAAAGAGGTTCAAAAAACATGAAACCTCAGGTTACATTCTCACAAAGCTATAGTTTTGATAAATATATCGAGTTACCCCAACAAAAAANNGGATGGCGAGCCTCACGCTGATGGTACAAACGGATACACTTCCGGAAGTTGGGGGCCAAGAATTTCCGAAATTCCAGGTGCTAAAATTTATGATAAATATGATATTTTCCAGGTTGGTAATAATTCGGAAACCAATGTTAATGTTCGAGGTGGAACCGACAGAGTTACATATTTTACATCCGTTTCAAATGTTAGTCAAC
The DNA here is from genome assembly GCA_002389705.1 of Bacteroidales bacterium UBA4417. Taxonomy (GTDB): domain Bacteria; phylum Bacteroidota; class Bacteroidia; order Bacteroidales; family UBA4417; genus UBA4417. Next base: position 13,911 of record DGQJ01000183.1, on the reverse strand, counting down.
AAGGGATACTGTCTGAAATGACCTTGAAAAAAACCTCAATTACTTCCAATATTGATATACGCATCAACGATAAATTGAAGGTAACAACAGGTTTAAATTTCACCGATTTTAAAAATAACCGCTTCTGGGAAGGCTTTTCAAACAGTTCGTTTATGACAACCTTTCTTTCGCAGCCATTTACCTGGAATCCTTACCCTACTTACGCTGCTGATGGCACACTGCGTTCGTTCCGTGGTGGCAGCCGAAATCCTTATACCTGGCTAAAAGATAATATGATACGAGAAATCAGTCGGAAACGATTTACACCCAATCTTGGTTTTGAATATCAAATTACACCAGGGCTGAAAATTTCTGATAAAGTAGGTATTGACTATTATGCCAATAACAGAACGGATAAAGTAAATTCGGAAGGATACGATTACCCGACAGGATTGTATGATGTGGAAAAAGCAGCCAATTTCTTTTTGAACAATGATATTGTACTTTCATACACAAAGAAATTGTCTCATGACTTTACATTGGATGCCCTTGTGGGAAATAATATCCAATCAACAAACTGGGATGGTTCATCTTTTTATGGTNNTAATAGCAGTACTATTAAACCAGGGGACACCAAAGGTGAACAACGAAGCACCAGCCTGTATGCCCAGCTATCGTTAGCCTATAAAAGTATGCTGTATTTTTCGGCAACAGCCCGCCAGGACTGGACTTCGACCCTGCCATCCGGTGCAAGGCTGAATGTATATCCATCAACCAGTCTCGCATATGTTTTCAGTGAGATGATTCCGGACAAAAAAATACTCAGTTTTGGTAAAGTATCCGTTTCCTATTCCGAAGTCGGAAATACCCCAGGAGCCTATGCAAATTCTTTCAGCCAGGATATTCCATGGTTGGGATATTCGGGTTTTATCCTGCCATTTAACGGAACGAATGGATATTTCCCGACCTTGACGGCCGTAAACCCAAATTTGCAGGCAGAAAAATCAAAGGAAATGGAACTGTATGTGGATACCAAATTTTTCAACGACAGGTTAGGCCTTGAAGCCAGTATATATAAAGGCTGGTCGGAAAACCAGATTCTACCTGTTAACCTTGAAGCTTCGTCAGGATACAGTAATTCTATTATGAACATTGGAAAAATCGAGAATAAAGGTGTTGAAATCATGCTTACCGGAACTCCGGTAAAATCAAGAGATTTTAAATGGGACATTACCCTAAACTGGTCAAAAAACAGAACCGAAGTTATAAAACTGGGTCTCAATGGCGATCCAATAAATATGGCATATGATTTATATGCAGTTGAAGGATATTCATTCCCGGCAATTTATGGAAATGCATATGAAAGAGATGCAAATGGAAACATGGTGATTGACGACGATCAGAACTCAGGCAGTTTTGGATACCCATTACAAACCAATGACAGAAGAGTACTAGGTAAAGTAGAACCTGACTGGCAGGGCGGAATGAGAAATACATTTAGCTATAAGAACTTCACTCTTGGTGCCTTTATCGATATGCGCGTTGGAGGTTATATTGAGAGTGGAACTGATTCTTATCTCAGGTTTTATGGATTAACTACTGCAACTGAAGACAGACCCGACAACAATTTGTGGGTAATGGAAGGTGTGAAAGGACATTACGATGGAGATGGAAATCTGGTTATTGGTGGTGCTAATGACAATGAAGTTCGTTATGATTCCTATTGGAGAAATTTTGCAGGTCTTGAAACCACAGTGCAGAAATCCGATTTTATAAAATTACGCGAAGTAAGTTTGTATTACAGTTTCCCAAAACAGATCGTGTCGAAACTCAAAATTGTAAAGGATTTATCTGTTGGTTTTATTGGCAAAAATCTTTGGCATAAATATGATAAGAGTTTCACAGGTGCCGATCCGGAAGCCTCCAATTTTGGTGATAACAGTGCACAACAAGGCTTAACATGGTATATGTTCCCGAATACGAAGACTTATACTTTTAAACTTTCAGTTACTTTCTAATCATTTAAAAATCTGAAAAATGAAAAATAGATTTCTAAAAATAGCTTCAATCATCCTGGTTGTATTTGCATTATCCGGCTGTGAAAAGTGGTTGGATGTAAATCAAAACCCGGATACCATTTCGAATGAAAAGATAGTCCTTAAAGGTCACCTACCTGCATTATTAGCCGAGTGGGCAATGTTTGGCTCAGGTGATAATGTAAATGCTACCTTGTTCTGGACTTGCCAACGGGCAGTATGGTCCTATCTGCCCTCCTGGGAGGCATTTACCATCAATCCTTCTACAGCCAATGACATCTGGAGTAACTCCTACAATGGTACTCTTCGCAACGCAGATTATTTGTACAAAAGGGCAAAAGAAGAGAATAATCCATATTACCAGGGCATTGCTGCATTGATAAAAGCATGGAATATGACCTGTTTGATTGATAATTTTGGAAAAGCTCCTTATTCCGAAGCTCTGCGATATCCTGAAATTGAGAAACCTAAATTCGACGAAGGTAAAGATGTATATGCCGAAGCCATGAAACTTTTTGATGAATCAATTACCTTACTCAGTTCAACAGATCCTATTCCCGGCCCAGGTGGTGATGATTTTGTTTATGGCGGTGATATGGCTAAATGGCTAAAACTGGCTTATTCCTACAAAGCAAGATATGCTATGCGATTGTGCTATGCACCCGGCTACTCTAAAACCACACAAGCAAATACTGTAATAACAGCATTGGCCAACGGGCTTTCAAATAATGACGAAAATGCATTGTTCCACCATGGATCGGGCGAAACACAACGCGGATTTTTCGGATGGCAGCAAACACAGGATTATGCTCAAGGTATCGTTGCAAATATCGTTTTTGTTGATTACATGAAATCCACCAACGATCCACGTCTTCCTGTTTACTTTCAGACTGTTGATTTTGGAGAAGGCAGTGAAATTCATGGCATGAAATCAGGCACAGATGTACCTTATCATCCTTCGTTGGCTAATAATGTTACTGACGAAACACCTGAAACATTTATGAACTATTCAGAATGTTTATTCCTGAAAGCAGAAGCGTACGTTCTGTTGCACAACTGGTCAGCCGCCGAAACTGCTTTTAAGGATGCAGTTACTGCTAATATGGAAGATAAGGGGATAGCCGAATCTGCGATTACGTCTTATCTTGCTCAGTTTGCTTTTCCTCAGGAGGAAGAAGCTGCTCAGAAAATGGTTATTACCGAAAAATGGGTTGCGTCCTATTTAACTACTGCCGAGGCCCGTTTCGACTGGATAAGAACCGGTTATCCGATTCTGAAATTTACAGATGCACACCTCGATTGTGCCAATGCCACGACTATGCCTCGCCGTTACCTGTACCCACAGGACGCTGTTGACCGCAACCCGAATACCCCATCGAACAACGGGATCGACGAATTTGCCAAGGGCGGCGTTTTCTGGGATGCCAAGTAATAGTTATATTTTGATTAAATGCGACCCCGGTAAATATCTGCCGGGGTTGTATTTAATTCTCCGGAAAAAATACCTTTACTTTATACTCTTTAATTCAAAACAAATGCGTATCCTGTTCTGCCTGGTTATATTCATGTTTTCAATTCGTTTGCAGGCGCAAAAAAAGAATGAAAATGTTAACCTGGATGTATCCTGGAGATTTATAAAAGGCGACAACCTGGCATACGCCAGCCCGGGGTACAATGACACTGAGTGGAAAACAATACCCGTTGACCGCATTTGGGAAGCTTCAGGGTACGAACCTTACGACGGGTACGCCTGGTACAGGATGAAGGTAGTTATTCCATCGGCATTGCGCGATAATTCGAACCTGAAAGACAGCCTCCGTATTTACCTGGGAAAGATTAACAACTTTGATCAATCGTTTCTTAACGGTTCACTGATTGGGATAAATGGTAAAAATGCAACTGCAGGAACGGTACCTGATACCATGTTCAAAAAAGCCCCACAAGGATTGTGGGATGTAAAACGATTATATACTTTATCGGTAAGCGACCCGCGCATAAAATGGGACCAGGAAAATGTAATTGCTGTCAGGGTTTTCGACGAAGGTGGCCAGGGCGGTATGTATACCGGTGACCAGGCCATAGCTATGACCCGCCTGCCCGATTACCTGCTGATTGATAATAAGGCTCCTTACACTTTTAAAAATGGAAGCCTGGTAAAAAATATCAGCCTTACTAACAGTTCATCATCATACCTGATTGAAGGCGATTTTGTAGTGAAAGCAACCAACAAACTGACCGATAAAGAAATTTACCGTAAGGAAAACAAAAAGATTTTACTCAAACCTGGTCAAAAACTTGATGTAGGCATTGAGATACAAAAACTGGATCAATCTGCCCTGATTACTTACCGTTTCGACTTTACCGGGTCGGGCGGAACAATACTGATTACCGACGAAACACCCTATATCTGTACTCCTTTGGCACCGGCTACACCGCGTATCAACGGACCTTCAATTACAGCTGCCCGACCGGGTAAACCCTTTTTGTTTACAATCCCTGCAACGGGTCTGAGACCCATGATTTTTGAAGCCACCGGATTGCCCAAAGGCCTGAAACTCGACAAAAATACCGGTATCATAACTGGTAAGGTTGACGTAAAGGGAGAATATAAAGTTGTATTGAAAGCAAAAAACAACAAAGGCATGGCTTCACGCCAGCTTACAATTTCCATTGGCGAGCGTATTTGTTTAACACCTCCTATGGGCTGGAACAGTTGGAACTGCTGGGGTTTGGCTGTAGATGAAAAAAAGGTGGTAGCCAGTGCCCACACCTACCGCGACAAAGGCCTGATGAACCATGGCTGGAACTATATTAATATTGATGACGGCTGGGAAATAAACCGCGACAAGGAACCCAAGCGCGATGCCGCCGGGAATATACTCACCAATGAAAAATTCCCTGATATGAAAAGTCTTGGTGACAGTATTCACGCACTCGGGCTTAAATTTGGGATTTACAGTTCACCCGGCCTGCTTACCTGTGGCGGATATACTGCAAGTTACCAGCACGAAGCACAGGATGCCCGTTCGTTTGCATCGTGGGGTGTCGATTACCTGAAATACGACTGGTGCTCTTACGATGGCATTGCAAAAGATACTACACTGGCCGAATACCAGAAACCATATTTCGTGATGCGCGATGCACTTGCAAAAGTAGATCGCGATATTGTGTACAGCCTTTGCCAGTATGGTATGGGTGACGTATGGAAATGGGGTGATGAAGTAGGCGGAAACCTGTGGCGCACCACGGGTGATATTACTGACACCTGGGAGAGTTTATACGAAATCGGGTTTAGCCAGGTTGCGAACCAACCCTATGCCAGGCCAGGCAACTGGAACGACACCGATATGCTCATTGTAGGCTGGGTAGGCTGGGGACCAAATCTTCATCCCACACGGCTCACACCCGATGAACAATACACGCACATCTCGTTATGGAGCCTGCTCTCGGCGCCATTGCTTATAGGGTGCGATCTCCAGCGGCTGGATGATTTTACGCTCAACCTGCTTACCAATGACGAAGTAATTGCCATTGACCAGGATCCGCTTGGCAGCCAGGCCAAACAGGTTTTGGTTCAGGGGGATGTGCAGGTTTGGGTGAAGGAACTGGCTGATGGAACACAGGTTGTTGGGGTGTTCAATACCGGGAAACAAACTGCCGGTTTTACCCTCGACTTTCAAAAAGCAGGGCTGAAACAGAACATGGGCTTACGTGATCTATGGAGACAGAAAGAACTGGGCCGGTTCCAGTCAAAAGCTGATTTGTCGGTTCCCTCGCATGGCGTGCTGCTTCTGAAACAAACCAGGTAATCTACATCCGGAAATTGATTCCGGGAATAAATAATCATCCGGTATAGTTTGCTGGCAGGTCTGAAATGTATGCTCGCCCGTAAACAATACTATCAATCAAAATATAATAAAACATGAAGAAGATCATTATTCTTTCCTTAATTGCATTCATTACTTGTTCGGTAAAGAGNNTTTAACCTGCGCGATGTGAAACTGATGCCGGGAAGCGCGTTTAAAAATGCCATGGACCGGGATGCGGCATTCCTGCTCGAAATTGAACCCAACAGGCTTTTGCACCGGTTTTATGCCAATGCTGGCCTGCCCACCAAAGGAGATGTTTACGGCGGCTGGGAGAGCGATGGTCTTTCGGGACATAGCCTGGGGCATTACCTGTCGGCAATTTCAATGTTCTATGTAACCTCGGGCAATGCCGAGTTTAAAAAGCGTTCCGATTATATTGTTAACGAACTGGCCCGTTGTCAGCTGGCACGTAAGACAGGTTATGTGGGCGCTATACCGAACGAGGATTCAATTTTCTGGAAAGTTTCGCACGGAATTATTAAGTCAGGAGGTTTCGATCTGAATGGCGGCTGGTCGCCCTGGTACACCGTGCACAAAGTTATGGCCGGTTTGGTTGATGCCTATCTGTACTGCGATAATGCCAAAGCCCTGCAGGTTGTAGTTAAAATGGCCGATTGGACTGGTGAAATCATGAAAAACCTGACCGAAGAACAGCGCCTCAAAATGCTGAACTGCGAGTATGGCGGTATGCAGGATGTACTGGCAAATATTTATGCCATAACCGGGAATAAAAAATACCTGGAGCTTTCCTATAAATTCGACGACGAATTTGTGATGGGGCAACTAGCCAAAGAAATTGACCCTATGCCCGGCAAGCATTCCAATACCAATGTACCCAAAGCGGTTGGCGCAGCACGCCGGTACGAAATCACCGGTATGGAAAAAGATAAAACCATTGCTTCCTTTTTCTGGAAAACCATGGTACATCATCACTCGTATGTTATTGGCGGAAACAGCAGCTACGAATATTGCGGCGAAGCCGATAAACTGAACGACAGGCTCAGCGATAATACCTGCGAAACCTGCAACACATACAATATGCTGAAACTTACCATGCATTTGTTCTG
>DGQJ01000183.1:0-6952 GCA_002389705.1 Bacteroidales bacterium UBA4417 | reverse complement strand
CAATACCTTTACCTGTTGCGTGGGCACCGGTATGGAAAACCACGGCAAGTATGTTGAGAGTATTTATTACCAGGCCAGTAACGGAGGGCTGTACGTAAACCTTTTTATCCCTTCGGTGCTCAACTGGAAGGAAAAGGGAATTACCCTGAAACAGGAAACTGCTTTTCCCGAAGCAAATACCGTTAAGTTGAGTTTTGCTGCCAAAAAGCCGGTTAAGTTTGCGCTGTACCTGCGTAATCCCAAATGGGCATCTGGCGGCGTAAAAGTTAGAGTTAACGGTAAAACCGAAACTCCATCCATTAACAACGAAGGATTCCTGGTGGTGGAGCGCACCTGGAAAAGCAACGACATGGTTGAAATAACTTTGCCCATGAGTTTGTATACCGAAAGTATGCCCGACAACAAGAACCGCGTTGCAATACTCAATGGCCCAATTGTTTTAGCCGGGCAATTGGGCAAGGTTGCTCCCGATCCGGTTGTAGGTGTGCCGGTATTGCTTACTTCCGACCGTGAGGTTGGCAACTGGCTGAAACCCGCATCAGGCAAACCACTGGAATTTTCCATGTCAGGCGTGGGTAAACCTTTCGATCCGCCTTTGAAACCATTTTATAAAACATATGACCAGTATTACACCGTTTATTTCGATTTCTTCACCCAGGAAGAATGGATTACCCGGCAGGCGGATTATGAGGCAGAGAAGAAACGTCAGCAATCCATCGAAAATACAACCATTGATAACTTCAGGATCGGTGAAATGCAACCCGAGCGCGACCACAACCTGAAGGCCAGTGAACGATCGTATGTTGACGAAGCATTGGGCCGCACCGGCCGCGAAGCCCGCGCTGCCAATTATTTTGCCTTCGATATGAAAGTTCAGCCCCAGGTTCCTAACGCGTTATTGCTTACTTATATTGGTGATGATAAAAACCGCAAGTTTGATGTAAAAGTTGATGGCGTTTTGATAGCAACCGTAGATTGGAACGGTGGTACAACCGGTAAGTTTTACGATTTTGAATACCCGCTTCCGGCCAGCCTGATTGAAGGAAAATCAACCATCAATGTGCGCATTGAAGCCAATTACGACCGTACAGCAGGGCGGGTATTCGGTTGCCGGACTATAAAGAAATAGGCGGTTTTGAAATCTACAACACAACATGAGGTAAAGTCAGGAAATTGCGGAAAAGTAACTTCCTGGCTTTACTATTTGTGTTTAAAGGATAGTTAAGGTTCGCGGAAAAATTGTTTCTTTACATAAAATGATGAAATGGTATGAATAAATACTATAACCTGCTGCTGACGCTTTGTTCAGTACTTGTTTTTTCGGTTGCTGTCACAGCCCAGAAATCCTTCAGCCCATCCGATTATCAGCGTGCTGACTCATTGACTGACCTGTTCGGCAAATCCGTTTACCATGCGGTGCAGGGAATTAACTGGGACGATAACAATCAGTATTTCTGGTATTCAACACATACTCCCGAAGGAAAGGAATTTTGGGTTGTTTATGCTGAGAAATTGAAAAAAGAAAAACTCTTCGAAACAGGCAAGCTTGTTCAGCAACTTTCGGATATCATGAAGAAACCGATAAAAAACGAGGATTTCCCACCTGTAAACGGTACGCTTTCGGCTGATAGCAAGTTGTTCGCCTTCCAGGTTGATACCATACTTTTTGAGTGGAACCGGCTGAAAAATTCACTAAAAAAAACCGGAACCAAACCTAAAAATAAACCCGAAGGTTACTGGGGCGAGAGAGCCGAGGATCATACCGGGCCGCCTGTAAAATCACCTGATGGGAAATGGTATGCCTTTATCCGCGAAAACAATGTATTTATAAAAGATACAGCCGGCAAAAACCAGGTGCAACTCAGTTTCGACGGATCCGTCGGAGAATATTATGCGGCAGAGTTGTATTGGTCGCCTGATTCCCAAAAACTGGCAGGCACCAAAGTACGCGCCGAAATTCCGCATTATATCTATTTTGTCGAATCATCACCTTCGGACCAGCTTCAGCCTAAGCTCCAGAAACGCTATTATCCAAAAGCCGGCGATGCTTTGCCCATCAGCATCCCGGTACTTTTCGACATAGGATCGAAGAAACAAATCCCGGTCGACGGAACTCCTTTTTTGAACCAGTTTACCCTCGGCAACATCCGCTGGCATAAAGATAACCGTTCCTTTACTTTCGAGTTTAACCAACGCGGGCACCAACGCTACCAGGTGGTAGAGGTAAACGCTGCTTCAGGAATCTGCAAGGTGTTGATTGATGAAAAATCGGAAACCTTCATCGACTACAGCTCCAAACTTTCGCGGCACGATGTTGACGATGGCAAAGAAATACTCTGGACATCGGAGCGGGATGGCTGGAATCATATTTATTTGTATCGCGGCGACGGCACAATCGAAAACCAGGTAACCAAAGGTAATTGGGTTGTTCGCGACGTTGTACAGGTGTTTGATTCGGCCCGGCAGCTGATATTTGCTGCCAGTGGCATGCACCCGGGCGAAGACCCTTATCTGCTGCATTACTACCGGGTGAATTTTGATGGCAGCAACCTGGTGGAACTTACTCCTGAAGCCGCCAATCACCTGGCGGTATTTTCACCTGATTTCAGGTATTTTACAGATACCTATTCCCGGGTTGATCTGCCTGCCACCACTGTTTTACGCGATGCTTCAACAGGCAAAGTCCTCTTAACACTTGAACAGGCTGATATAGCAGCGCTCTTAAAAACAGGATGGAAAATGCCCGAAGTGTTTTCAGCCAAAGGCAGGGACGGCAAAACGGATATCTGGGGTATGATTTATCGCCCTGCGAACTTTGATCCAAAAAATAAATACCCTGTGATTGAGTATATTTATGCAGGTCCGCACAGCTCGCATGTTCCCAAAAGCTTTAGTGCCGCTTACCGCTGGTATGCAGGGCTGGCCGAGCTGGGATTTATCGTGGTGCAGATTGATGGCATGGGTACATCCAACAGGTCGAAAGCTTTTCACGACGTTTGCTGGCGTAACCTGAAAGATGCAGGCTTCCCCGACCGGATTTTGTGGATAAAAGCAGCGGCTGAAAAATATCCATACATGGATACCTCCCGAGTGGGAATATTCGGTGGTTCGGCCGGCGGTCAGAATTCGACAGGAGCTTTACTTTTTCACCCTGAATTTTACAAAGTGGCCGTATCTTCGTGTGGTTGTCATGATAACCGAATGGATAAAATATGGTGGAATGAACAGTGGATGGGGTATCCCGTGGGTGATTGGTATGCAGAAAATTCGAACGTTACAAATGCTTACCGCCTGAAAGGCAAGCTCATGTTGCTGGTAGGTGAACTCGACGACAACGTCGATCCGGCTACCACCGTTCAGCTTTGTGATGCACTTATAAAAGCAGATAAGGAATTTGAGTTTGTTATCCTTCCCGGAATGAACCACACCGGCGGAGGTAAATATGGAGAACGCAAACGCAGGGATTTTTTCGTGAAAAACCTTTTAAATGCTGAGCCCCCGGTTTGGAATGAATAATAAAATCATAAATAACATTAATCTTTTAAAACTATGAAAATCCTCTTCCCGATTATTGCAATTGTACTGATGAGTTTTTGCGGACTCGCCCAGGATTGGAAACCAGCCGGTGATAAAATCAAAACGCCTTGGGCCGAAAAAGTTGATCCCGCAAATCCACTGCCCGAATACCCGCGCCCGGCTATGACCCGGGAACAATGGCAGAACCTGAATGGCTTATGGGATTATGCTATTCTTCCCCAGGGAAGTGCTATCCCGGCTAAGTTTGAGGGTAAAATTCTGGTTCCTTTTGCCGTTGAATCCTCATTATCGGGAGTACAGAAAACGGTTGGCGATCAGCATGAGCTTTGGTATAAACGGGAGTTTACCGTTCCTGCAGCCTGGAAAAACAAAAACATACTGTTAAATTTCGGTGCCGTCGACTGGAAGACGGATGTATGGGTCAACGACATACAGGTAGGATCACATAAAGGCGGATATACGCCTTTCAGTTTCGATATTACCCCTTTCCTGGTGGCAGGCAAAGCACAGAAACTCGTAGTCAGGGTTTGGGACCCTGCCGATAAGGGCTTCCAGCCGCGGGGCAAGCAGGTCGAAAATCCTGAAGGAATATGGTATACCTCGGTAACCGGCATCTGGCAAACCGTTTGGATTGAACCTGTTGCCGAAAACTATCTCGAACGCATCAAAACAAACACCAATATCGACCGCAACACGGTAACCGTGAATGTCCAGGCAGCCGAAAGCAACAAAACCGACCTGGTGGAGGTAAGCATTCTTGAAAATAATAAAACCGTGGCTGCGGGAAAAGGAATAACCGCAAGCGAAATATTGCTCGAGGTGCCCGGAGCAAAACTATGGAGTCCCGAAACGCCTTTTCTGTATGATATGGAGGTGAAGTTGATCAGGAACGGGAAAGAAATTGACCGCGTTAAAAGCTATTTCGGATTCCGGAAAATTTCGACCAAAAGAGATGCAAATGGCGTGGTGCGTATGCAACTCAACAATAAGGATTATTTCCAGTTTGGACCGCTCGACCAGGGCTGGTGGCCCGATGGACTTTACACCGCGCCTACGGATGAGGCTCTGAAATTCGATATCGTGAAAACCAAGGATTTTGGATTTAATCTGATCCGCAAACATGTAAAAGTTGAACCGGCACGCTGGTATTATCACTGCGATCGCGAGGGTATCCTGGTATGGCAGGATATGCCAAGTGGCGATGGATGGGCCGGTTGGGAAACCAATAAGTATTATACCGGCAATGAACTGGTCCGCACGCCTGAATCGGAAACAAATTACAAAAGGGAATGGAAAGATATCATCGACTTTCTTTATTCCCAGCCATGCGTGGTAACCTGGGTTCCTTTCAACGAGGCCTGGGGACAGTTTAAAACGGTTGAGATTGCACAATGGACCAAAAGCTACGACCCTTCGCGCCTGGTAAATTCAGCCAGCGGAGGTAATTTTTTCCCTGTTGGCGACATCCTTGACATCCACAACTACCCGGAGCCTAAAATTACGCTTTACGATGGCAACCGTGTTTGTGTGCTGGGCGAATACGGAGGTATAGGACTGGTAACCGAAAATCATACCTGGGTTAAAGACCGTAACTGGGGTTATGTAAAATATAAATCGTCGGCCGAAGCTACGGATGCTTATGTTGCCTTTGTCGAAAAACTTAAAAAACTGATTGTTTCGGGTTTCTCGGCTGCAATCTATACCCAGACTACCGATGTGGAAATTGAAATAAACGGACTGATGACTTACGATCGGAAGGTGATAAAACTGGATGAAGCTAAAATGAGCAAAGTGAACCGAGAAGCCTGTAATGCATTGAACCAGTTAAAATAACATCCTGACGTCTGGGCCCTGGTTTGATTATGTATTTTAAATGCTGTCTGCAAGAGCGGGCATTTTGCCAGCCTTTGATGTTGCAATTCAGTTTGCAGAATACGCTCTGGTTATGCCATCGGAACTATAATTTTAAACTGCCCAAAACAGCATTGGTGGAAGTAAATTTTCTGACGCAGATCTAAATTTTCAGCCATGAGTTTAAACCGAAAAGATTTTTAAAAAAGGCCTGTGTTTCAGGTGCATGTTTTTGTGGGTTCGGGGGTTTTGTTTCAGCCATGGCTGATGAAAGCATCCGGAATCAAAATGAACCTGAACCCGATTCGGGCAAGCAACTAGTACAAGCAAGGACGGCAAACCTGGTGCAGAACCTGGATGCAGAACTGGAACCCGAATTGGTCCGAAAGCTCGTAAAGAAGGGGAGTATCATTCATTACAACGATTTGAAAATGGATGAAATGCTGAGAGATTATATCTGGGAATCAGAAAAATTTATGCGGTTTATTTCGGAAAAATGGGGCTGGGTGATCACATTCGACGAAGCAACGTGTGTGCTGATTGCCGATGAAAACAAAAGCTACTGCATATGCACGATAGTAAACCAGGCTAACCATATCGGTTCGCCTGCCACATGTTATTGCTCCGAAGGCTTTGCCGAAAAAATGTTTTCCGTTGTATTTCAGCGGGCGGTTAAAGCCGAAGTGATTTCATCGGTACTCAGAGGCAACCCAAGCTGTAAATACAAAGTAACAATCAGCTGATTAACGGCTTAAAATGAATTCGATTAATATACATGACCCTCGTAAAAAACTATTTATGAAAACAAAGTTCATCCTTGCCTCCATTGCTTTTACAGTCATTTTTGCACTTGACAGTAAAGCTCAAACGGCTGTTACTTCGGAAATGCTGAATCAGTTTGAATTTCGCAACCTGGGCGCTTACCGTGCCGGTGCATGGGTGTCGGCCATTGCAGTCCCCGAAAACCCGGGTGCAAAATATAAGTATACCTTTTTTGTAGCCGGCCGCAATGGCGGTGTGTGGAAAACGGTAAACAACGGGACTACTTTTTACCCTGTTTTCGAAAAATACGGAGTTACTACCATCGGTGCAATTGCTGTTGCTCCCTCGAACCCCGATGTGGTTTGGGTTGGCACCGGCGAATCCTACAATGCACGTTCATCTTTTGCCGGCAATGGCGTTTACAAGTCGACGGACGGAGGCGAAACATACACCAATATGGGTTTGAAAGATTCGCATCATATTGCCAAAATAATTGTTGATCCGGCTAATCCTGATATCGTTTATGTTGCTTCGATGGGGCACCTCTTTTCGACCAATGCCGAACGTGGTGTTTTTAAAACAACCGATGGCGGAAAAACCTGGGAAAAAGTGCTTTATGTTGATGATAAAACCGGTGTTATCGATTTAATCATCGATCCTTCGAATCCATCGGTTCTATATGCCTCGGCTTACGAGAAAACTCGCCTGCCATGGCATTTCGAAGCCGGTGGTAAAGGCAGCGCCGTGTATAAAACAACCGATGGCGGGAAAAACTGGGTAAAGACTTTAAACGGTCTCCCTG
>DGQJ01000025.1:676-21010 GCA_002389705.1 Bacteroidales bacterium UBA4417 | reverse complement strand
ATCATGCCCACATTCCATGCGCTGATTATGATTCGCCTCGAATCAGGATTTTTTTTGATGGTTTCAATCACCTGGCTCACCTGGTCGATAAAAGTACCGTCGGCAGCCGGCCACGACCGCCACTGGTATCCGTACACGGGCCCCAGGTTGCCATCAGCATCTGCCCATTCGTCCCAGATTGAAACCTTGTTATCGTGCAGGTACTTTATATTGGTTTCGCCTTTCAGAAACCAGAGCAGCTCGTGGATAATAGACCTCAGGTGCAGCTTTTTGGTAGTAAGCGCAGGGAATCCTTCGGCCAGGTTAAAACGCATCTGGTATCCAAACACGCTTATGGTGCCTGTACCTGTGCGATCTTCCTTTTTTACGCCGTTTTCAAGAACATGCCTTAACAGATCATGGTATTGTTTCATGGATGGGATAAAAGATATAATGGTTTTTACTACTTATTTGCGCTGTACGCGGACCTTCCTGCCACGATTCAATCGTCAGCCTTTTTTAGTGCACAAATTTTTCCATTGCCTTCGGATCATGTTTGTGTTTGAATATCAATGCAAATGCAATTGTAACAACCAAAGCATATAACGCGAAAGATGTCCAGATTCCCGGCCAGTTTTTTATGTGAGTTATCGGGTCTTCGAACCATTTGGCTATTGCTAATCCTGCTATCAGATTTCCAAGTACAGCACCTACTCCGTTAGTCATAAGCATAAAAACTCCCTGTGCCGAAGATTGTATTTTCGAATCGGTGTTTTGCTCAACAAACAAAGCTCCTGAAATATTGAAAAAGTCAAAAGCCATACCGTAAATGATGCATGAAGTTATTATGAGTATAAAGCCGAAAGTTGAATTTTCGGCTATTCCGAATAACCCAAAACGTAGCACCCAGGCTATCATACTGAATAGCATAACTTTTTTAATACCAAACCTTTTCATAAAGAACGGAATTGCCAGGATAAACATGGTTTCCGAAATCTGTGAAATTGAAAGTATTATTGTCGAGAAATTGTTGATGAGCTCTCCTTTGGGAAATACAGTTGCATCTTGCAGAAAACTATCGCCGTAAGCATTGGTTAATTGCAAGGCTCCTCCAAGTAATAAACTAAAAGCAAAAAACAGTGCCATTTTCTTTTGCTTGAACAGGATAAAAGCTTCCAAACCAAGCTTTTGCACTAAGGTCTTTTTTGCAGTTGAACTATCTTCCCGTTTTTTTATGACAGGTAAAAAGAAGAACGAAAACAATGATAATATAAAAGCAAAAATGGCTGAAATAATAAATGAAATCTTAATACTCTGACCGAAGCCCCATTCTTTTGTAAAAACGTTAGTTACCCACATTGCAACAATAAAGCCAACGGTTCCCCAAACGCGTATTGGCGGGAAATAGGTAATCGGATCTTTGCCATCATCTTTTAGTACGCTGAAACCTATGGAGTTATTCAGGCCAATGGTTGGCATATAAAAACTCATCGCAATTAAGAGTAACCAGAAAAAAGGAATCGGTGCATTGATTAAAGGCAGAAAACACATGGTTACGCCAAAAAGCAGGTGTAGTATGGCATATACATAATTTGCCTTCCATTTATCAGCAATAATTCCGAATAAAGTGGGCATAATAAGAGATGCAAAGCCCATGGTAGAAAAAACCAATCCGAATTCAGCGCCATTCCATTGTTTTTCTACAAATCCGTAATGGCCAAGTGTCATCATCCATGCTCCCCAAACAAAAAATTGCAGGAAACTCATTACAGTTAAGCGTAGCTTGATATTCATAATGTTGGGTTTGAGATTTATTTAGTGATAAGGATTACCGGCCAGGATCGGGGTTTGAATGGATAGGTTGCTATATGCCTTCCTTCCTGGTCTTATCCCTTCTGATTACAAGTTAAACACAAATGTTTGCTATTTTCTTTTTTTGATTTCGTCGCGGATCAGCGAAGCCCTTTCGTAGTCTTCATCATCCACTGCCTGCTGTAGTTCTGCTTCCAGTTCGGCAAGGCTGAGGCTCCTGAGCGTGGAGGTTGGTTCGTCAGCAGCACTTTCGTCGGCAGTATCAATGGCAGGTTCTTCATCTTCGAAAACTATGCCTGCAGCCGACATGATTTCTTCGGTGGTAAAAATCGGGCAACCAAACCTAATGGATAACGCAACCGCATCGGATGTACGCGAATCAATTTCATGAATAATAACCCCGTTATCGCACAACAGGGTAGCGTAAAAAATACCTTCCAGAAATTTGGTGATCATTACCTCCACAATATTGATACCGAATGTTTTGGCAAAATTGTGAAACAAATCGTGGGTAAGCGGGCGCGAAGGTTTCATTTTCTCCAGTTCAAGCGCAATGGCTTGTGCCTCGTAATGCCCGATAACTATGGGTAAACGCCGTTTGCCATACACTTCGCCTAAAACCAGGGCATATGAATTGGATTGGGCCTGGCTATAACTCAGGCCTACAATATTAAGTTCAATTTTTTTCAAAGCAGGGTTGTAGATAATTGCAAATCAATAATTTCAGTAGCCGGTAAAAACCAGTAAAACTGTTTTGTTATGATAGGTAAAAATATAAATAAATATTGAAAGTGAACCCGTGACCCGTATAAATTTATTCTTACAACCGTACTATGCTGAAATTACTGACTTTGCGCAATGCGCTATGTTTATATGATGCATAAAGGCAACTTCCCGTTTATGGGATTTTGGAACACTGATTATGATTTTATTTTATCTTTGAAAAATATACGGGTCATGCATTTTTAGCCCCTGGTTCTATGGTTAATTTGCTTCTGCTTTGTTTTGCAGGCTTAAATGCTTGCCTTAATTTGAGAATGCAGGGGAGTCATGTATGTAAACATTTTGCCATTTGCACAGTTAAAATAAATTATCCCGGACCAAACTTTACTTTATGATTTTAACCGGTAACTCTCGCAAGGATGCAGCCATCCAGTTTCTTGAACTTACAGCCAAAGGATTGGTTGATGAAGCATTCGAATTACATGTTGCGCCCGGGTTCAGGCACCATAACATGTTCTTTAAAGGTGATGCCGATTCGCTGAAAGCAGCCATGGACGAAAGTGCGGTAAATTTACCTGCCAAGGAATTGGAAATTCAGTTTGCCATAGCCGAAGAAAACCAGGTGGCTGTTTACTCAAAAGTAACGGTATATCCTGGCGAACCCGGCATTGCCCTGGTTCATTTTTTCAGGTTCGAGGAAAATAAAATTGTTGAACTCTGGGACCTGGCTCAAGCACCACCCGACGAAATTATTAATGAAAACGGTTTGTTCTGAGTGGCAGCATGAAAACCCCTTCGTAAAAAGATCCGCTTTATGAACAATTACAAAAATATTGACGAGTATATTTCTCTGTTTCCGGCTGTTGTTCAGCAAATACTTCAGGAACTCAGGCAAGCCATCCGCGATTTGGTACCTGAAGCTGAAGAAACCATTAATTATGGCATCCCTACCTTTAGATTACAAGGCAACCTGGTTCATTTTGCCGCCTATAAAAATCATATTGGTTTTTACCCGGGTGCCGCCGGTATCGAAAGTTTTAAAGACAAGCTCTCAGCTTATAAACTGTCAAAAGGAACTGTTCAGTTTCCTATTGGTGAACCCATTCCATATGATCTTATTCGTGAAATCGTGCTGTACAGGGTCAATCAAAACCTGTTGAAAGCCCAGGCAAAGAAAAAAGCAGGAAGACAATTGTAGGCTTATATATACCTGATTTTTACTTCTTTCAGAAATTTTTCTTCCAGCGTACGCTTGATGCGTTTCACCACGGTACGCCTGATTTCGAGGTCGACAGGCAGGTTTGGGTCCTGGTGGGCAATATTGATTCGCGTGCCTATGATAAAATGAATTTCATCGCTGTCGAGCAGCAGCCTCACAATCTGGTCGGCAGGTCCTTTGCCGATTTTAAGCCTGGGTGAATATTTTTTTAACAAATCCGACACTTTTCCAAGGGTCAGAATCCCTTCAGTAACCAGGTCGATGCCTTCCATAAACGAAAGCGGCGGCAGGTCGGGATCATCAAATTCAAAGCTGTCGACAATAGGCAGGCCAAGTTGCCGCGAAACAATATCGCCTGTAGTTGCACCGCAGATTATTTTTTTACCTTCGAACTTTTTCACTGCTTCTCCCAATTCGGCATCATTCACTTCCTCGTAGGGAGGGCCTGTGCAAAGTAAAAGTTTACGGGGCTCACGGAAGTATATTACAGCACAGGAGGTATCGTCCTTAGGCTTATAAACATCATTCAGGTTGGCCATATTAACAACTTTTCCTGCCAGTTGCGTAGCCGAAATAGTGAGATCCGAACTTACAAGCTGGGTAACATACTGCTCAAGGTTCTCAATTCCCCACCCGAATGGGTATTTCGGGCTTCCCATTCCCGATTGTGGCACCCCATCGGAACAGATAATAATGCGATCCTCCTTCTGATGCCTGAATGAGCAGGTTCTCAGTTCTTTGCCTGCATTTCTTTCCGAATCCATGGTAATATACTGCCAGCCCGGGTTTATCTGCGTATTCCCGCGAAGTACAATGGTTTGCGGGTTATCATATTCAAGAATGCGGGTTTCACCATCTATATCAATGTCAACAATAGTAAAGGTAGAGTAGCTCATTTGGCGTTCGCTGCATACTGGCAGGGTGTTCATGATGATTTCTGCAATTTTGCGCACATCTTTATGCTCTTCGGCGAATTTTAATGCCATCGTTGCCGTGAGCGTCGAAAGCATACTTGCCTTAACGCCATGCCCCATTCCATCTGAAAGAACTGCAATAATCCTGTTTTCTTCGTATATGCGTTGCGAAAGAAACTTATCGCCACAAATGCGTTCCTGGTCGTGGTTTTTCTGCACAACGTTGACTTCAACATAAAACTGCCCTTCACTCATCGATTAGTAATGCTTTATTCTGGTAAAATTTATTTTTATGCCCAATTTGATGAAATACTCAACCTTTTAACTTTAATTTCTGAACTAAAAAGGATTGTAAGTATCGAATTCCCGGTCTTTTATGACTTCTACTCGCAGTCTTTTATTCTTTACTTTTATGTGATTCGATAATGGAATTGAGCATTTTTTCCGTTTTGGCGGCCCCTTCACCCAACAGGAAAGCTATCTGCTGTACCAGGTCGAGGTTTTGTTCAATCACCTCTGTTACGCGGTTTATTACTTCTTCTTTCCGCACTTCCGGGTTTTGCATATCCCTGATGACTGCACCAACAATTTTGTTCTTTTTGATCGAAAAAATGGTAACATTAAGCAGGTTATCGTTCAGTCTTACATCACGACCAACCACATCATCGTTACTGGTTACCACGTAGGCGAACAATTTATAAAACTGTACCGGCAACAGGGTTTTCAGGTCGGCGCCAATGAGGCCCGGGATAATTTCGTTAATTTCGGAAGCTTCTTCGCCAAGTATGGTTACAAAACTTTCGTTCGAGCCAATAATCTTCATGTTTTCGTCCACTATTACTACAGCAGTGGGCAGTTTATGAAGCATGGTCTGGGTGGTTTCGAGTGCTTCCTGGGCAACCTGTTTTTCAGCCAGCGCTCTTTTTTCGGAATTTTGTAAGGCTTGCTGTGTTTTTGCCAGTTTATCGTTGGTTTGTTTCAGCGAACGAATGTAGTCCTGTTTGCTCTTGATGGAGTGCATAATGCACATATCGGGGCGCGTAATTCCGTTAGCCACATCAATGGCAAAATCCTGGCAGCTTTCGTATCCGCAGGCTTTGCAGCCCAGGTTGTCGGCGTTTCCGTTTTTGTCAATAATCTTGAGTACTTCTTCTACTTTTTCTTCGGGAGGCGCAGGCAGACGTTGATCATTGGCTGTAAAATCGCGTTTAAAGTCCAGGTGATGAAATTGCTTCAGGTCGTTGTTCCAGCGCGCCATGTTGAAATTTTTCAATCGCTTCGAAGCATAATCCCGCGTAAGGGTTTGCCGGTTGTACTTTTTACCGCCGGGCTTCATACCGGGGCCCATCATACATCCTTCGCAATAAAACATATTGAAATGTTTCTGTATGTAATCAATGCCTTGCTCAAACTGGCTGATGGCTGCAAGTATACGGTCTTTCCCATCGGCGGTAACCACGGTTCCTGATAACAGGTCGTGGGTGAGTCCTGACGCCTGAATAATTCCGGTACTTATAGGGTACAGGTATCCTTTATAGCCCCGGGGTTCGTCGAATTCCGAAAATTCAATGGTACTTTCCTTGATGCCATGCTGATCGAACATTTGGCGAAGCTCGGTAAAAGTAAGTACTTCGTCAACATGTGCATCGCCCATAAACCGGTCTGCTTCTTCTTTTGCTCCAATACACGGGCCTATAAATACCACCTTGATATCCGGTCCGTATAACTCCTTCAATACCTTGGTATTTGCGATCATCGGGTTAACTATAGGCGCAATATTGTCGATCAGCTGCGGAAAATATTTCTCAATCAACGAAACGATAGGCGGACAATTGGCCAGGATATAGTATTTGCCTAAAAAGTTAGATACCAGTTCATTGTATTCCTGTGCAACCAGGTCAACTCCGAAAGCAATATCATGAACATAATCGAAACCCATTTCGTGAAGCATCCGCACAAATTTCCGGTAGTCAGTTATATCATCAAATTCGGCAGATATGCTTGGATCGACCAGTGCGGCAACTTTAAATTCCGATTTTATTAAACTGTCAACAGCCGGTTTCGAATCATAATAGCTGATGGCGCCGGGATTACACACCTCCAAGCAACTTCCGCAACCAATACATCTCTCCGGCTCTATGTAAGGAATGTCGCTTGATGGACGGAGCACAACGGCTTTAACCGGGCAAACCCTCACACAGGCGTAACATATTTTACATTTATCTTCTTCTATAAACACAAGTGGTGCCTGCATCTTTTTTCTGCTTAATGGTAATTGATAGTGATGCGAAAATGAACCTTTTTTAGGTTTATTCTGCTGAAATTCCTTTATTCAAAATCTGTATTATTTCAACCGTTCAAGCCTGGAAGTAAAATTATAAAATCACAAAATTTTACTTTTCAACCGACTCAAAAAACTTATCGAGCAGGGCGACTACGCTTTCTTCGTCGAGCCGTTCTTTTATGATCCCGTCCAACTTCAGCGAAGGCCCTATTGCGCATTGTCCAAAGCATCTTTCTCCGTGAAAGTGCACTTCATTCAGCAGGTTCCTGTCGCGCAGGTAATCGTTCACAATTTTTACCAATTGCTTGTTTCCCCTTGCAAAACATGAACTGCCCAAACAAATTACTACCTCTTTTTTCCTGTTAGTTTCCATGTGATTAAAAAGCCTGTAATTCCCTGTTTTATGGCTGTTAAAATAATTCAGAAAACAAATATAGAATTATTTCGATATCAAAATCAACTGTTAACCGAATAACATTGTTATTTTTTTAACAATAATACAGTTTTTTAATATGCAAAACATTATTTTTGTAGTCAGCTATCTATTAAAACTACATTTAATACAATGCAGGCCACCCTCGACGAAATCATCAGCAGGTACAAAGCCGGATCGCGCGAAGCCCTTTTACCACTGCTGCAGGACATACAGATTGAATATGGATATCTGAATGAAGAAGCCATACTAAAGGTCGGGCAACATATCAAACTTCCATCCAGCAAAGTGTATGGCATAGCCACTTTTTACGATCAGTTCCGGTTTGTGCAGAAAGGAAGGTTCCATATTAAAGTATGCCGCGGTACTTCCTGCCACATGCATGGTTCATCCGGAATATTACGTGAAGTTGAAAGGGTGCTGAATATTAAGGAAGGCAATACTACGCGTGATGGTCGTTTTAGCCTCGAAGCAGTGAGTTGTATGGGCGCCTGTGGGTCGGCACCGGTGATGAATGTAAACGGTGAGTTTAAAACAGCTATAAGCATCCCCGACATCGCCCTGATAATTGATCACTATAAAAACACTATTTAAACCAGGTTCCGCTCCATGGACGAGAAACAATTTTTAACTGAAAAAGTGCTTGCCGCAAAAGCAGACCTCAGCCAAAAGGAGATCGTTGATTACCTGGCTCTTCTCAGGCACGAAACAATTACCCGGCCTGTTGTTTATATTGGCTCGGGCACCTGCGGGAAAGTTGCCGGTGCTGATGATACGCTGGCAGCGGTTAACCGTTATCTGTACGAAAAAAATATTCAGGCCGAAATAGTTCAGGTGGGTTGCATCGGGCTTTGCACTTACGAACCTATTGTGGATATCCAACTACCCGGCAAAGCCCGTATTTCATTTCGTAATATTACCCACGAACTTGTTGAGCCGCTTTTTGACGATATTTTTAACAGCGAGGTGCCGTATGACCATGTACTTGGGCAATTCAATAATTCGAGGCACAATCGCTGGGAAAATGTGCCGAATATCAGTGAGCTGCCTTTTTTTAAATATCAGCACCGCATAGTGCTGGCCAACTGCGGCATCAGCAACCCTGATTCAATAACGGATTATATTGCCCGGGGCGGTTACCAAACTTACCTGAAATGCATTCGTAATTACACGGGCGAAAAAATATGCAGCATTGTTACCCAAAGCGGACTTCGTGGCAGGGGAGGTGGTGGCTATCATACCGGCGAAAAATGGGAGATGGCTCATAACGCTGTCAGCGATCAGAAATACCTCATTTGCAACGCGGCCGAAAGTGACCCTGGTGCCTTTATGGACCGGGCTGTTATTGAAGGTGATCCGCACCTGTTGCTTGAGGGTATTGCAATTGCCGCATACGCCATTGGTGCAACCAGGGCTTACATTTATGTAATGGATGAGTATAGCCAGGCGTATTTTATGCTCAACCAGGCCATTAACCAATTAAAAGAATATGGGTTCCTGGGGTATAATATTTTTGACAGCGGTGTCGACCTGAAAATATCGCTTGTCCGAGGCCCCGGTGCTTTTGTTTGTGGTGAAGAAACTGCATTAATAAACAGTATTGAAGGGAAACGTGGCATGCCACGCCCTAAGCCTCCATACCCCGCCATCGAAGGCCTTTTTGGAAAACCCACAGTAATCAACAATGTTGAAACCCTGGCTAATATCCCGTTTATACTTCGTCACGGACCCCTTCATTTTAACGAAATTGGTGTAGCCGAAGCCCGTGGGACAAAAGTTTTTGCTATCTCGGGAAAAGCCGTTATTACGGGGCTGGTCGAAGTTCCGATGGGAACAAAAATAGGTGATATTATCTATAAAATTGCCGGTGGAATTAAGGATGGAAAGGAGTTTAAAGCAGTGCAGATCGGCGGGCCATCAGGTAGTTGTCTCCCGGCCAGTCAGCTCGACCTTCCGGTTGGTTATGAGTCCTTATGGGACAAAGACGCCATTATTGGCTCGGGAGGAATGATTGTGATGGATGAAGATACCTGTATGGTAGATATTGCCAAATTCTTTATGAATTTCCTTCAAAAAGAAAGTTGTGGCAAATGTATACCATGCCGTGAAGGCACGAGGCGTATACACGAAATCCTTGAAAATACTACCCGCAGGCCTACAGGCGAATCGGGGTACGAGGTACTCGAGCGTTTTAAAGGAATAATGCAGCTTGCCGATTTATCGGAAGTAATCAGGGATACATCGCTATGCGGGCTGGGGCAAACGGCACCCAATCCTTTGCTGAGTGCCATGAAATGGTTCAGGGAAGAATTTGAAGAACATGTTTTCGACCGCAAATGCCGGGCAGGCGTTTGTAAGGAACTCAGGCTGTTCTACATCGATGTTGATCATTGTATTGGTTGTGTGGCCTGTTTACGCAAATGCCCTTCCAATGCTATTGTCGGCCAGCCCAGGCTGCCTCATTTTATCATTGAAGAAAAATGCATTGGTTGTGGGATATGTTTTGATGTGTGCAAATTTGTTGCGGTGAAGTTAAAATAGAAATTGTCTTTATCCTGCAACGGGATTTAACGCTTTGAGCTTACATTTTTACCAGGTGTAATGCTGTTCAGAAAAAGAAAAAATTATGCTGTTCGATATTGAAGTCAACGGGAAAACAATAAAAGCCAGGCGCGGCGATACCTTGCTGATGGCATTGGAGCGGAACGGGATTAAAGTTCCGACGCTTTGCCATATTAAGGATTTACTGCCTTCGGGAGCCTGTCGTATGTGCGTGGTCGAAGTGGAGGGACGCCAGGGTTTAATCCCGGCCTGCTCGCACCCGGTAGAGGAATGGATGCGGGTGCGCACGCATTCGCCCCGCGTGGTGAAAGCCCGGAAAACCAACACCGAGTTATTGCTCAGCAATCACCCCGACGATTGCCTTTATTGCGAGCGTAACGGGAATTGCGAGTTGCAAAAGTTTGCTGAAGATTTGAATGTGCGCGAACGCCGTTTTTATGGGAAGAAAAACAAGTATAAAACAGATCCTTCAAGCGCCAGTTTGTTGCGCGACCCGGCAAAGTGTATTTTATGCGGTCGCTGTATCAGGGTATGCGAGGAAATTCAAAAAATAACCGCACTCGATTTTATCGGAAGAGGTAATAAAGTGCAGGTTGGCCCGGCATTTAATAAAGGTATGAACCTTTCGAGTTGCATCAATTGCGGTCAATGTGTAATGGTTTGCCCAACGGGTGCTTTAGCGGAAAAGCAATACCCGGCAAAACTTCAGGATGCATTGCATAATCCAGCCATAAAAACGGTGATTCAATGTTCACCAACGCTTTCGGTAACCCTGGCCGAAGAATTTGGACTCAGGCCCGGCAAAGATTTAGAAGGGGTGATGTATGCTGCTTTACGAAAACTGGGTTTCGATTTCGTATTTGATACATCTTTTGGTGCCGACCTGCTGATTACTGAGCAGGCTACTGAGTTTTACAACCGTCTGAAATCGGGAACTGCCTTACCAATGTTTTCGAGCTGTTGCCCGGCATGGATAAAGTATGCCGAACAAACGCATCCCCACCTGCTTGCAAATATTTCAGCCTGTAAATCGCCTCAGCAAATGCTTGGTGCGCTCATTTCGAATCATTTGGCGCCAGGATCAGGGATTAAGGCCGACGAGATATACTCGGTTTCGGCAATGCCATGTATTGCCAAGAAATTTGAATCGCAACGCGAAGAAATGACCCATAAAGGTATAACCGATGTCGACCTGGTGCTGACAACCCGTGAACTTGCCCGTTTGATCAGGTTAAACGGCATTGATATTCAGCAGGTTGAACCTGAGTTATCAGATCAGCCATACCAGTCGAGGAGTTCGGCGGGTAAAATGCTGGCCGTGAGCGGCGGCCTTACCGAAGCATTTATCCGTACCCTGCATTTTGTAATTACCGGAAAGGAAACCAGCCATCTGAAAGTCCAGGAACTTAGGTCAACAAAAGGACGAAAAGAATATTTTGTTAAAATCGGGGAATATAAGTTAGGATTTGCTGTTGTAAACGGCATTGGAAATATTGAGCCCCTGGTTGCTGAAATTAAAAAAGGCCGAACGGATATTCATTATATTGAGGTAATGGCATGCGAAGGAGGCTGTGTTGGTGGCGGTGGTCAACCCATTCACCCTGAAAATGATCATGTAAAAGCCAGGGCAAAATCGATTTACGAACTGGATGAAAAGGAATCGAACCGTTTTGCCCATCAAAATGCATCGCTGCAGGATATATACCGATCGTTCCTGAAACAACCCGGCAGCGATATAAGCCTGATGCACTTATTTACTACTTTCGAAGAAAGAGAAGTGATGCAGTAGGTTCTCCTGAAGATTGATAGTAGTTGCTTCGTTCCACTCGCAATGACAGTGAAAAGATAATAGAGAATAGTTAATCTTCAGAAAATCATTTTAAAAGAAGAACTCAAAACCACTGAAACATTGAAACATTGAAACATTGTAACCTTGAAATCCTTAAAAGATGACCCCTGGCACAACAAGCAAAATTAACCCGGAAGGTGACAAAAAGCTGGTATTTACCGTAAAGGAAAGATGCCGTGTTTGTTACACCTGTGTGCGCGAATGTCCTGCCAAGGCAATTCGTATTGCGGGCGGTCAGGCCGAAGTTATTGCATCGCGTTGTATAGCCTGCGGTAATTGTATTAAGGTCTGCAGCCAGGATGCTAAGATTTTTCTCAAGGAAATTGACCAGGTTTCGAGGCTTATTGCCACCTATCCCAAAGTAATTGCCATGGTTGCACCTAGTTTCCCGGCCGAATTTGGTGATTACAGTGATTACAGGGTGCTGGTAGGACTGATCAAATCGTTTGGATTCAGTCATGTTACGGAAGTTTCGTTTGGCGCCGACCTGGTAGCCCGGTATTATAAGGAACAACTCAACCTCGATTTACCTGCTATTTCATCCGACTGCCCGGCTATTGTTTCGTACATCGAAAGATATTCTCCCGACCTTACAAGTAAGCTGGCACCGGTAGTTTCGCCCATGGTGGCCATGGCACGCGTACTTCGCAAACATTACGGTGATGACGCTAAACTGGTTTTTATAGGCCCATGCCTGGCTAAAAAAGCTGAATCGGATGAAATAGATGCAGCGCTCACTTTTCGCGAATTGCGCGAAATGATTGAAAACAAGAGAATTAATCCTTCTAAAATTGTACCTGCTGATTTCGATCCTCCGGTAGGTGGACGAGGAGCAATTTTTCCGTTGAGCCATGGACTCCTGCAAACCATGGAGGTAAATGAAGATGTATTGAGTGAGAAAATACTTGTAGCTGGAGGAAGGGCCAATTTTCAGGATGCCTTGCGCGAATTCGAACAAGGTCACCTGGAGGGGCATCACCTGCATTTGCTGTGTTGCGAAGGTTGCATTCTTGGGCCCGGCATGTCGCCTTATCCCAATACTTCGCCAACGGCGCAGCGGTTCACCAAAAAAGCAAAAATTATAAGCTATGCCAACCGCAAAATGTCGGACCTCGATCGGGAACAATGGCAGGCTTACCTCGATGAGTATTCGAAACTCGACTTTTCGCGTACATTTTCGCCACGCGATATGCGATCGGTACTGCCTCCCACCGAACAAATAAAAGAAGTACTTTATAAAATGGGCAAGTATGGCCAGCAGGATCATCTGAATTGCGGTGCGTGTGGATACGAATCCTGCGAAGAGCATGCCATTGCCATCATCAACGGTTTGGCCGAAACCGAAATGTGCCTGCCATATTCCATTGAAAAGTTGCATAAGTATATTCGCGAACTGAATATCTCGAAAGAGAAACTTGCCCATGTTCAGGAGGCGCTGCGGCATTCGGAAAAACTGGCCGGCATGGGGCAGCTCTCAGCCGGTATTGCCCACGAACTGAATAACCCGCTGGGTGTAATTACCATGTACAGCAATATTATCAGGGAAGAATTGCCTCCCGACAGCCCGGTGGTACAGGATATTAACCTGATTGTTGAACAGGCCGACCGCTGCCGGAAAATAGTAGGCGGACTTTTGAATTTTGCACGTAAAAACCAGGTTAATCTCACCGAATCGGATGTAGTGAAACTGGCCAGGCACAGCATCGATTCAGTAATAATTCCCGATAACATCAGGCTCAGGCTCAATAATAAAGTAAGTTATCCGCTGGTGAACCTCGATTACGACCAGATGACCCAGGTTTTTGCCAACCTGCTTAAAAATGCGGTTGATGCTATGCCCGGGCAAGGCGAAATTGACTTTGACCTGCTTGATACCCACGACCAGCTGATTGTTAGTATCACGGATAATGGTACAGGAATCCCACCCGAAAATATGGACAAACTTTTTACTCCATTCTTTACCACCAAAGGACCTGGAAAAGGAACAGGCCTTGGATTGCCGATCATATATGGAATTGTGAAAATGCACAAGGGCGACATTAGTGTTAAATCAAATGTCGATCCGGCAAAAGGGCCCACCGGAACCACATTTACAATCACTATCCCTCGAAACAGGCTGATGTAAATGACAGAAAAATAACAAGTGTTACTTTGCCTGCCCGTTTTCGGTGAATCGTAATAACAGTGTATAATGTAAGGGTAAAAATTAAAGTTATCCAATACGTAAAAGGGAAAGTTGCCCGCCTCCTGAATGAACTGATTTTTAAATGAGTAAACATAAAAAGGATTGAATTTTTTAATGCCGATAAAAGCCATACACCCATGAAGAAGAAAATACTTATTGTTGATGATGATATGGATTACCTGTTCCAGATGCGGATGAAGGTGGAGCAAATGGGCTTTGAAACCATTACGGCCGAAAGCCAGGCCGAAACCGAAAAAATTATCATGGAAATAAAACCCGATCTTTGTATCCTCGACCTGATGATGGAGAGCGACGACAGCGGGTTTATACTCAGCTATAAGATTAAGCGTAAATATCCTGATGTACCTGTTATTATTGCTACCGGTGTTACAGCCGAAACCGGAATGACTTTCGATGTTCATGCCGAGGAAAATGCCCGGTGGATTAATGCCGACCTGTTCCTCGATAAAGGTATTCGTGCGGATCAGCTGCATCGCGAAATCAAAAAACTACTGAAACTTTAACACATGGCGACCTATAAAATACTTATCATCGACGACGAACCGGGTATTCGGGAAGGCACCAAACGTATACTTCAGAATTTCAAGGTTGATTATCCGTTTATGGATGAGCAGATTGATTTCCAGGTGCTTGAGGCCGGAACCGGCAAATCGGGCATCGAAATAATTGACAGCGAGCTCCCCGAAATCCTTTTACTCGACAACAAGTTGCCTGATATACAAGGAGTGGAAGTGCTCGAGTATGTTAAAAACAAGCATTACGATATTGTGGTAGTAATGATCACTTCGTATGCTTCGCTCGAACTTGCGGTGAAGGCTACCCGCGACGGTGCATTCGATTTTATTCCCAAGCCTTTTACACCTCAGGAAATCAGGGCTTCGGTTGAAAATATCACCAAACAGATTTTCCTGAAAAGGATGACCCAGAGTTTAAATAATACTGGCAAACAGATCAGGTTCCAGTTTTTATCCGTATTATCGCACGAATTAAAGGCACCTCTCAATGCCATCGATGGGTACCTGAAGATGATCAAAGAAAGACAGTTCGGTAATAATATTGATGCCTATGACGAAATGCTTGATCGCTCCATGGAACGTATCAAAGGCATGCGGCAACTGATTCTCGACCTGCTTGACCTGACCAAAATTGAAACCGGGAAACCTACTCAGAAGCTCGAAAAGGTAAACATCCGGAAAATAGTGCAGATGTCGGTGGATACAATCCGCCCGTATGCAATCCAGAAGGATGTTGATATTTATGTGAATTCACGCGAAGCCTGCGAAATGAAAGCCGATCCGGGTGAGATTGAAATTATAATGAACAACCTGATTTCGAATGCGGTTAAGTACAACAAAGTGGGCGGACGTGTTGACATCTTTATCGAGAAAAAAGAAAGTTTGCTCAGGCTTACCGTTTCGGATACAGGTATCGGTTTGAACAAGGAAGATAAAGAGAAAATTTTTGAAGATTTTGTGCGGATTAAAAGTTTCCAGACCCGCGAAGTGACAGGCAGCGGACTGGGCCTTTCCATTGTAAAGAAAATAGTTGATATGTACCAGGGTTCCATTGATGTGCAGAGTGAACCAGGCAGTGGCACCTCATTTATCATAACCCTGCTCGAACCCGAAGCATAAACCTGTAAATAAAAAAACAAATATATTTAACCTAACCCACTTACATGGCAGCAAAAAAACTACCAGACAAAACCGTTGAACGTCTCAGTCAATACCGCAGAACCTTATTAATTGCAAATGCTTCGGGCAAGCACCATATTTTTTCGCACGAACTGGCAGCCATGCTGCATATTACTTCGGTGCAGGTGAGGCGCGACATTATGCTAATCGGGTATTCAGGAACCCTCAGGCAAGGATACGATGTAAAGGAACTTATTGATATTATTGGCAAAATAATCGATAGTAAAGAAGGTCAGAAAGTTGCCGTAATCGGAATCGGCAACCTGGGCCGTGCCATCATAGGCTATTTCAGCGGTAAGCGAACCAAACTCACCGTAGTTGCCGGGTTCGATCTGAACCCCGAAAAAGTGGATCGCGTTTATGCCGGTGTATGGTGTTATCATTTCGACAGGCTTACTGAGATTATTAAAAGTGAAAACATCACCATTGCTGTTCTTACGGTTCCGGCATCAGAAGCAGCCGCAGTTGCGGAGCTTCTGGTAATGGCAGGTATAAAGGGTATTCTTAATTTTACCCCAAAACCCATCAATGTCCCCTCAAACGTTTACCTCGAAGAATACGACATCATTACTTCACTTGAGAAACTGGCTTATTTTGTGAAAAAGGTTTAGCCCTGAACGGCTGAGGATTCCTGCCTCAAACTCAACGCGCTTTTTTTGTCAAGTACTTCAAGTGATTTAACGATGCGGATTTTTTATGATTTTGATCAGCTTGTGCCTATTCCTAACCCCGTAATTACAACAGGGAGTTTCGATGGCGTGCATGTAGGTCACAAAGCGATTATAAACCGCATTAATAAGCTGGCGCGCGAGATACAGGGCGAAAGTGTGCTGATCACTTTTCACCCTCATCCGCGAAAAGTGTTGTTTCCCAAAACTGCCGGAAAGGATCTGTTCCTGATCAACTCACAGCGCGAAAAGATAGAACTTTTGCGCAAAGCCGGCCTGCAGAACCTTATCATTGTTTCTTTCACACCCGAGTTTGCCCGAATTTCATCCATCGATTTTATCAGGGATATACTGGTTTCAAAACTGCATGCGCGAAAAATTGTGATTGGCTTTAACCACCAGTTTGGATACAACCGTGAAGGCAATTTCGACTTCCTGAAAGAACTGGGCATTTACTATAATTTTGAGGTTGAAGAAATTCCTGAACAGGATATCCACAACGAGACGGTAAGTTCCACGCTTATCCGTAAATCGCTGCAGGAAGGCCGCATTCAGCGCGCCAATGCTTATCTCGATCACCATTACATGATCATGGGAAAACTCAGGGCCGGAAACCTTGAACTGATTGAACGGAATATTCAAACCCTGTATATTGAGATAGAGGAAGAATGCAAGCTCGTGCCCCCTGATGGTGTGTATGCGGTGCGTATTGAGGCCGAAGGCGATTCGTTTAAAGCCATTCTCAATATAAAAAACAGCCGCTACGGCGACGACAGGCGGAAAGAAGATATTTGTATCGAAATATTTCCGTTTGCTGCCCTCAACCCACTTGGTGGTAAAGATGCCACCGTTTATTTCGCGAAATATATCCGCGACGAAATTGAGTTTACCGGCACCGATGAACTGAGAAAACAACTGGAAAGAGACAAATCGATGGTGGAAGAACTGATTTATTGATATGCCCGTGCACTTCAGCCTGGCTTTAATTGCAGCTGGTGTACAAAGTTTTTAGTGTTAAACTACGAATTACTAATAGCCTTGCCCTGTGCTAAACGAGGAGAATAAACTAAAAATTACATTCCTGGGAACAGGTACGTCAACCGGAGTGCCGGTAGTGGCCTGTAACTGCGAAGTTTGCACCAGCGAAAATGCACGCGATAAGCGATACCGGACTTCGGTTATGATCAGCAGGGGAGGATCAAACATAATAATCGACTGTGGCCCCGATTTCAGGATTCAAATGCTGAAACATAAAGTTGACGATATCAATGCCGTGCTTTTTACCCACGCTCACCGCGACCATATTGCCGGGCTCGACGATATCAGGGCTTATAACTTTATTCTCCACAAATCCATTGATATATATGGCTCGCAGCCCACACTCGATGCGATAAAAGAGCAGTTTCCCTACATCTTTACACCCGGTCGGTATTTCGGCGCACCGCAGCTTAACCTTCATCCCATCACAAATGATCCTTTCGCAATTGGTGATTTTAATTTCACCCCGGTACAGGTGATGCACCAGGAAATGAAAGTGTTCGGGTACCGTATCGGCGATTTCACCTATATCACGGATGCAAATTATATTTCGCCTTCGGAACTCGAAAAAATCCGTGGTTCGAAGGTGATCGTAATTAATGCACTTCGCCATTCGCGCCATATATCGCATTTCTCATTAAACGAATCGCTCGAAATATTAAATGACCTGAAACCCGATAAGGCCTATCTTACCCATATCAGCCATTTCCTGGGGAAATACGATGTTGTGGAACAGAAACTTCCTGAGGGAGTTCACCTTGCCTACGATGGGCTGCAGATAGAAGTTTGATATTTTGTGGATAGTTAATGATATATACGAGTTGGCAGTAAGCTTAAAAAAAATGACACACAATTATAGAGAGATTAAACAAACATTGAAAAGTAAACCTTCATTGAAATATAGATTTTTTCGCTTGATATTGATTTTAATGGCGTTAATTTCTTTAGTTTCTTGGGCCTTTGTTGATTTTAATCTGGGAAATTTTAAACTAGCTTGGATTTCTGTAATAATTGGATTAATTGTCGCTTGGCTGATAAGTTACTTTATTGATAGATTAATTCCGGAAATAGCCTTACGCGAAAAGTCAATTAAGCCAAATATTGGAGTTTTAATAGGTGCTATTTTTATGAATGTATCGCCTTTGATATTTCAGAATGTTAATAAAAATATCTACAATGGAATAGAAAATTGTAAAAGTTATAAAGTACTCGACAAAAGTAAAAGTACTGGAAGACGACCACATTTTAGTTTTAAGGTTATGTTGGATGATAAAAAGCGTACGATTGATTGTGAAGAAGTTGTTTGGGATAAAATTGAGATAAATAAAAGTGTTGAGATTTGTATTGTAAATGGTGGATTTGGTTTTGATTATATAAAAAATTTAAGTCCTTTAAATGAATAAAAAAAGCCTACTGCCAATAAACGCTATAGCAAATGCGGGTATGCGTGTTTGTTGAAACATTTGAAATCTTTATATACATTTGTGCTGGCAGACAGTTGAGCAACAATCTATTCCCGCACTTGCCATAGCGTCGGGACGTTAGAAACCATAATATGAAAACTTACATTTTGACAGTATTTTTATTTTTAACTTTACTTTCGGCAGGACAGAATAGCAGTACTATGAAGGTTGAACCTCTAAGAATTATAGCGTCGAAAACATTACCGGACACTGAACTTGAATATAACATGAATGGTATTGTTTTGCGATTTAGCAAAAGTTTGTTGTTGAAATATACGGACAGCTTATCAATCAGAAATTATCTAGCCACGCACGACACTTCTGTTTTTTCGAATCAAGACCTGGAAAATTTAGCTTTAATGATAAAATCAATTCGTGAATATTATATTATTAGTGGAATAATTACTCTGACAGTGCCATTTGATACTTATAAAGTTGAAGCCAAAAATTCGGATACTATCTCTGCCATTATTGGAAGTGCGATTGGTTTCTATGGTGATTTAATTTGTCAAATGCTTGACTCTGGTGAATTTAACATTTTTTCGAATGGAATAAAACTTAATTCCGTAACTAAAGCGCATGTTGTGGAGAAAACTTTGTCTTCTCGAAGTGAAACTATCCGATACTATTCAGAAAACAATAAAGAATTAAAGACTTGTTGTCCTTGTGAATATATTATGGCGAATCCAACGAATTAGAAATAATTACGGTTGCTTACAGACACTATAATAAAATGGGATTTGTGTGTTTGTTGAAACATCTGAAATCTTCAAGTACATTTGTGCTGGCAGGCAGTTGAGCAACAATTTAATCACTTACTGGCCATAACTTGTCCCGATTTTTCGGGAGCGCCAAAACGTCGATTTGACCTTACAAACCTCCATGGATTTTATTGTTAATTATTTCACATAAATTAAGTATTGTAATGCCTAAATAGGTGGAATTATTGTAATTTTGTGCCGTAAAACGATTGTTAAAATACACGAAATGAAATTTCAACCTGAAAAATGCAGGATTCCTGATCAACGGATGAAGCCCTTCATTGATGCCGCCGAAATATGGGATCATATCAATAATGCCAAACCAACCATGGAGGAGGTGAGGGCGGTAATTGCAAAATCATTGAGTAAACAAAGACTTACTTTAGCCGAAACTGCCACCCTTATCAGCGCCGATACGCCTGAATTAATAGAGGAAATAAAGCAGGGCGCCCGCAAGCTGAAGGAGATGGTATATGGGAACCGTATCGTGCTTTTTGCGCCCTTGTATATCGGGAATAAGTGTACCAACAATTGTTCTTACTGCGGTTTTCGCTCCACAAACAAAGAGGCTATCCGTAGCACGCTCGAGGACCGTGAACTGGTAAAGGAAGTTGAAGCCCTGCAGGATAACGGACAAAAGAGACTTATCCTTGTGTATGGTGAGCATCCCGAATATGGTCCCGAGTATATTGCGCACACAGTAAAAGTGGTGTACGGTGTAAAAAAAGG
>DGQJ01000025.1:0-587 GCA_002389705.1 Bacteroidales bacterium UBA4417 | reverse complement strand
CAGGAAGCCGGTATCGACGATGTAGGCATAGGCGCCTTGTTTGGGTTATACGACTGGCGTTTCGAAGTGTTGGCACTGGTAAGGCACACCAATCACCTGGAGGCTTGTTACAATGTCGGTCCGCATACCATCTCTTTTCCGCGCATACAGGAAGCTTCGGCCATGAACTTTGATGGGAAATACCGTGTTTCGGACGAGGAATTCACCCGGCTTGTGGCAATTTTGCGGCTGGCGGTGCCTTACACCGGGCTGATCCTCACGGCCCGCGAAAATGCAGCCGTGCGCGACGAAGTTATGCGTTTCGGGGTTTCGCAGATCGACGGGGGAACAAAACTTGAACTGGGCAGTTATTCGGAAAATAAAAACGAGGAACAGGATCTGAACCGGGAACAGTTCCATATTAACGATTCCCGATCGCTTAACGAGATCATTGATGAATTGCTGTCGTCGGATTACCTGCCTTCGTTTTGTACGGCCTGCTACCGACTGGGGCGCACCGGCGAGCATTTTATGGAATTTTCGGTGCCCGGGTTTATCAAGCGTTTTTGCTCTCCCAATGCCATACTCACCCTTACAGAATACCTCGA
>DGQJ01000376.1:14323-14886 GCA_002389705.1 Bacteroidales bacterium UBA4417 | reverse complement strand
TGAGTTTGATAGGAATTTGTTTAACCGGATACTTCCATCCGGGCTTGGAGGTCCGGGTTTGCTGCCAGGATAGTCCTTTTTGGCAGGTTTGCGGTCGTAACTTTTGCGATCTCCTCCCCTGTCGTAAGGACGGCGAGCAGGCCTTTCATCATCACTCCTTCTTTCGTAAGGTTTACGGGCGGGGCGTTCACCATCGCCACTCCTGTCGAATGAACGACGAGCAGGGCGTTCGCTGTCGCCACCTCTTTCGTAGGGTTTACGGGCGGGGTGTTCGCCATCGCCACTCCTGTCGAATGAACGACGGGCAGGGCGTTCGCTGTCTCCACCTCTTTCGTAGGGTTTGCGGATGGGGCGTTCGCCATCGCCGCTTCTNNGTAGGGTTTACGGGCGGGGCGTTCCCCTCCCTTGTTGTCTTCAAATGACCGGCGGGGGCGTGAATCGCTGTCGCCATCTTTATCAAATGAACGGCGGGGACTCCCGTCCTTGCCTGCGCTTCTGCTGAAGCTTCTTCCTGTTGATGAAGGTCTGCCGCCGCTGGCGGACGAACTTCGTTTAGACCGTGG
>DGQJ01000376.1:12605-14268 GCA_002389705.1 Bacteroidales bacterium UBA4417 | reverse complement strand
GCCTGAAGCCGCCGGACGGCACTTTTTGGAATTATCACATGGATTTTAGCCTAAAATTTACTATATTTGTGAAGGCACGCCATGTGCTTAGCAAAGGAGGGACTATGAAACTCATGAAAGAACGAATCATTACGGTCGGTAATTTCACCTGGTCGAGAGCCTTACTGCTGCAGATCCTGTTGCAGGACAATGGCATTGATTGTTTTGTTGTTCCCAAGGAAACGGGGCTGCCAATCGGGAACGGCGATCTGCGGGTTAAGGAAAAAGATGTTGAAACTGCGCTCAGGCTGATAAATGAAGCCATGGCCGAATCGGGGAGCGCCAAAGAGTATGCAGTTCACAAAATACAGGTTATCAGGCGCATACTCGTTCCGGTTGATTTTTCGGATATTTCGTTCAATGCCTGCAGGTTTGCCGTAAGCCTCGCCGCCAAGTACAAGGCCGAAGTAAAGCTGGTACATGTTTTCTATAACCCGGCTATTGATGTTTCGCCCTATGCCGATCACTATGCCTACCAGATCAGGCTGGTTGACAGCCTGCGCGAAATAGAGAAAAGCGCCCGAGAGCATATGCTGAAGCTGGAACACAAAATAAAAATCTGGTGTATCAAGGAAAACCTTTCGCAGATCCGGATTACTTCAAAAATGATAAATGGCAACAGTACCGACGAGATTATATCCTACAGTAAAAAATACAGGCCAGCCCTTATCATTATGGGTACCCGGGGTTTGACGCGCGACAACTACAAGGCCTTTGGGCGCGTAGTAAGCAGGGTGATTGAAACATCGGAAATACCGGTACTGGCACTGCCATCAGGAAACGCAAAAACAATTTCAGAAATTAAATCAGTGCTTTATGCCACCGATTTCGACCCATCCGACTACTCGGCTATCAACAGGCTTATACAAATGCTCAGTCCTTTTGGGATCAAGATACATTGCGTACATATTTGCCTGGTGGAGAAAAAACCCTGGGATGCCGTGAAACTCGACGAACTGAAAGACCATCTCAGCAGCGAATACAAGGATATCAATATCACCTTCCAGAATTTGATCAGCGACAACCTGGTGAACGGGCTCGAAACCTATATCAGGGATAACGGCATACATGCGCTGGCTGTAACCACGCACAAACGCAGCCTGCTCGAGAAAATTTTTATCCCCAGCGTTGCCCGCAAAATTTTCAGCGAAACCGGCAAACCGCTGCTGGTGTTTCATTCGAAGGAATAAACCACACTCCTGCTGAAACGCTGTTTTACATTAATTCTGTTTCCCTCTGGATTCCTTTTCTGCAGGCAATCCTCTTTTCCTTATTCAATATTCAATATTCACTGTTCACTATTCACTATTCACTTAAACTCACATTCTTGCCAGGAATGCATCTTTGATGTGATTTAACACCACTTTACCACCACCCAGCAATATACCAATCACATCGAAACGCGTTTCGCCCTGAAAACCTGATAATTGAATATAGGCATCGGCCGTTCGCACGATGGCCCGCATTTTGGCAGGTTTCACTTCCATTTCGGGTTCGCCGAACAGGTCGGTGGTTCGGGTTTTAACCTCCACAATCACCAGCCATTCGCCATCGCGGCAGATAATATCCAGTTCGTCGTGGCCAAAATGCCAGTTGCGGTGCAGGATTTGGTACCCGATCTGAC
>DGQJ01000376.1:0-12554 GCA_002389705.1 Bacteroidales bacterium UBA4417 | reverse complement strand
TTCAAGTGGTTTCAGAAGTTTCAAGTGGTTTCAGAAGGTTAAAGAGCTTGTTATTCTTTATTCTTTATTCGTTGTTCTTTATTCTTTATTTATTTGTTTGAAGGGTTTCAGGGTTTGAAGAAGTTCAAGGTTCAATGCTTCGCGTTTAAGGCCTGCGGCGTTCTTGCTGCGCGTTTGATGCTTGCGGCGTTCCTTCAAGAAATTTAGTTGCCGGAATCAGGCATTCCAAATTACAACCACGTTTTGTCCGAAGAACTCTCCCCCTTGGGGGAGATGTCCTCAGGACAGAGGGGGTCATGCCCCTATCCACTTTCTACTTCACAAACATCCGTATCAGGTACAAAACCAGGTAGATAAAAACAAACAGCCCGAGAAAGAAAAAAGCAGGTTTCAGGATTTTGCGCAGCAGTTTGCCTGGTTTCGCGGTTTCGCCAGCTGCTAAAAACTGTAGCGAAACTCCTGATTCGCTGATGCTAAGCTGTGCTTCGCGACCCATAATCAGCGCCCGGTTATCGGTAATATGCCCTGCCGGGAAATTAAAACAAACCGGTATTCCCGCTTCCTTCGCATAGTCGGCAATAAT
Source organism: Bacteroidales bacterium UBA4417 (assembly GCA_002389705.1). Lineage (GTDB taxonomy): Bacteria > Bacteroidota > Bacteroidia > Bacteroidales > UBA4417 > UBA4417. The sequence continues at coordinate 11,971 of DGQJ01000376.1, read as the reverse complement.
TTGTTCTGCCTGTTTGCCAAAGGGTACTGTGTTATCGTTCATCCTGGTCATTCCGCCCACTATCAAGCCTTTTATTCCCGAAAGCTTTTCGCCGCGCTTAAGGTTCATCATCATACGGTCGATATGATACAGGTACTCGTCGAGATCCTCGATAAAAAGTATCTTATCCCGGGTCTGAATATCGGATGGCGTACCGGCCAGTGAATAGAGTATGGAAAGATTTCCCCCGGTTAGCGCGCCCGAAATATCTCCCGGTATATTGAGCGGGTGCGCCGGAATGTTGTAAACGGGTGTTTCCCCGAACAAGGCGCTTCGCAGGGATTCGATAGCCGTTTTAGCGCCCTCGTCAGCAAAATTTATAGGCATGGTGGCATGCAGGGTTTCGATGCCAAGTTGAGTGTGAATATGTGAGTGCAACACCGTGATGTCGCTATAACCCACAATCCATTTGGGATATTGCTCAAACGTGCTGAAGTCGAGCTGGTCGATAATCCTTACCGTTCCGTAACCGCCACGGGCACAGATAATGGCTTTGATTTCGCGGTCGTTAAGCATCATTTGCAAATCGGCCGCCCGCTCATCGTCCGTGCCCGAATACTGGTTATTGGCGCCAAACAAATGTGGCCCGGTAACCACCTGCAAGCCCCAGGTGCGAAAGGTATTGATGGCTGCTTCCATTTCGGAAGGCAACACCTTGCGGGCGGTGGCAACAATGGCAATTTTATCACCTGCCTGCAGGTACGGGGGTGTAATCATTTCAGTATACTTTGAACTATCAAAAGTAGTGAATACTGAAGTATGCAGGGCTTTGGGATAAAAAAAGAATAGCAAGCAAAATGGACACGAAGCCCGGTTCAGTTTAACAGCAAATGATTTCATTCCCAGGCATACCATGATAAGAAAAGCCGACCTCTCATTCATTTCAAAAAATCCTGTTTCTATTCATAACCTATTCAGTATCTTTGCACCTTTATTTTTACGAGGAGCAACCCATGACTGAGACCCCATCAAACACCTTTAAACGCTACACTGTTACATCGGCTTTGCCTTATGCCAACGGACCTATCCATATCGGCCACCTGGCGGGCGTGTATATTCCGGCTGATATTTATGTCAGGTTTTTACGTGCCAACCGGCGCGATGTACTTTTTATCGGCGGCAGCGACGAGCATGGCGTTCCTATTACCATCAGGGCTCAGAAAGAAGGTGTTACACCCCAGCAGGTAGTGGACAAATACCATGGCATCATTAAGAAATCGTTTGAGGAACTGGGGATTTCCTTCGATATTTACAGTCGTACCTCGGCACCCATTCACCACCAGACCGCTTCTGAATTTTTCAGGAAATTATACGATAACCACCGGTTTGTTGAAAAGGAAAGCGAGCAGTATTATGATGTGGAGGCACAGCAGTTCCTGGCCGACCGCTATATTACCGGTACCTGCCCGCGCTGTGGCAACGAGCGTGCTTACGGCGACCAGTGCGAAAGCTGCGGATCGACGCTGAGCGCAACCGAGCTCATCAATCCCAAATCGGCGCTCAGCGGCAATGTGCCGGTGATGAAAGAAACAAAACACTGGTACCTGCCATTGGACCAGTACGAAACCTGGCTGAAAGAATGGATACTGGAATCGCACCGCGACGACTGGAAAACCAATGTTTACGGGCAGTGCAAATCGTGGCTCGACAGCGGCCTGCAGCCCCGCGCCGTTACCCGCGACCTCGACTGGGGCGTGAAAGTACCGGTTGAAGGCGCCGAAGGCAAAGTGCTTTATGTGTGGTTCGATGCACCCATAGGGTATATCTCTGCCACCCGCGAGTGGGCCGAACAAACCGGTAACGACTGGGTTCCGTACTGGAAATCAACCGATACCAAACTGGTGCATTTTATAGGGAAGGACAATATCGTTTTCCACTGTATTATTTTCCCGGCCATGCTGAAGGCCGAAGGCACATTTATTTTGCCCGATAACGTTCCTGCCAATGAATTTTTAAACCTGGAGGGAGATAAAATATCGACTTCGCGTAACTGGGCCGTGTGGTTGCACGAATACCTCGTTGATTTCCCCGGCAAACAGGATGTGCTGCGCTACACGCTGGCTGCCAATGCCCCCGAAACCAAGGATAACGATTTTACCTGGAAAGATTTCCAGGCACGCAACAACAGCGAGTTGCTGGCCATATTCGGCAATTTCGTAAACCGCACCCTGGTGCTTACACATAAGTATTTTGGCGGCGAAGTTCCTGCCATGGGCGAATTGAATGATACCGACAGGCAGGCCATGGCCGAAATAGCCGAATACCCGGCCCGCATTGCAGCCAGCATCGAAAGCTACCGCTTCCGCGAAGCGCTGAACGAAATGATGAACCTGGCACGCCTGGGTAATAAATACCTTACCGAAACCGAGCCCTGGAAAAACTTTGCAACCCATCCTGAAAAGGTAAAAACCAACCTGAATATTTCGTTGCAGGTGTGCGCCAACCTTTCGATACTCTGCGAGCCNNTGGGCCGAAGCCGGATCGTGCACCCTGATTCAACCGGGCCACAAACTGAATGCACCAGCATTGCTTTTTGAACGCATAGAAGATGAGCCTATCGCTGCACAGGTGAAAAAACTTACCGATACCAAGGCTGAAAACGCCGCCCAAAATGCCGTGGTTACGCCGCAGAAACCCGAAATTACCTACGACGACTTTACCAAACTCGACCTGCGCATTGCCACCATTACCGAAGCCGAAAAAGTAGCCAAAACCAACAAACTGCTTAAACTTACCCTCGAAACCGGCATGGATAAACGCATTGTGGTATCGGGCATTGCCGAGCATTATACCCCCGAACAGGTGATTGGCCAGAAAGTAGTACTGCTTGCCAACCTGGCACCGCGCATGCTTAAAGGCATAGAATCGAAAGGCATGATACTGATGGCCGAAAATGCCGAAGGGAAACTTTGCTTTGTTTCGCCTACCGAAATGTTCGGGAATGGAAGTGAAGTACGGTAACGAAATCCTGTTTTTTGTGTTGGCCTTGATACGATCATAGAGCTTTAACCTATACAGGAATGATAGCTGGATACTTTCAATTGTGTTGTTAACTGTAGGATTCAGGTTTTTCGATTGACATATACAAGGATAGATTGTGTTTAGGCAACAATCACTTTAATGCCGGCATCAACAAGCCGTTTTCTGTCTTCGTCCAAAATGCCTGAATCGGTGATAACCGTATCAATCCGTTCGAGTTTACAGATAAATGCCAGGCTTTTCCGGAGAAATTTAGACGAGTCGGCAACCACAATCACTTCGCGGGCAACATCAATCATAATCTGGTTCAGGTAGGCCTCTTCAATATTTGGAGTTGAAATACCATATAAGGTATCAAATCCATCAACACCCAAAAAAACCTTATCAACGAAAAAGTTTCTGAAACTTTTCTCGGCAAGAGGCCCGATGAGCGACAACGAATTTTTGCGAAGTATCCCGCCGGGAATGATCAGGTTGATATTTTGAGAATTTACCAGTTGATTGGCTATATTCAGCGCATTGGAAACAATTGTAACATTTTGAAGCGTTGCATCTAAATTGCGCACAATTTCGAGCGTGGTGGTTCCCGAATCTATTATCACAGTATCAGAATCCTTAATAAGCCGGGCTGCCTGTTTGCCTATCCTTACTTTTTCCGACATATTCAGTTTGTGCTTTTCGCCCAAATGCTGATCGTAACTTACCACATGCGTTACGCTCATGGCACCACCACGGGCACGGATTAAAAGCTTTTTGCTTTCGAGTTGTTCGAGGTCGTTGCGGATAGTTACCTCGCTTACACCGAATGTTTTGCTCAGTTCGCTGACAAATATCTGGTTGTTAAGCGATAACAACTGAAGAATATTGGCCCTGCGCTCAACAGTATTGTGCTTGCTTTCTGTTTTCATTCGCTGTATTTTAAAAGTAAAATAAAATTCAGGGTGTTTCCCTTGGATTTAAACTTGTTGTTTTTCCGGATTTGTATTATCCTTTGACAAAAGTAACTATTAAAGTTTTCGAAACCATTTCGATTGGAAATAAAAAAGTAAAAAAAATATTTTAAGTTTTATCGAAATAATAAAAAATGATTATATATTTGCATCGAAAGTAAACGTAAGTTAATTACAACCAAATGAAAACTATTAACAATTTTAAGACAACGAAAGAAGGAGTTTTCACTGAAAAGGAAATATGGGGCCAGCCCGACTTGTGGCTGAATGTGTACGAAAAGATCAAAAAGGAAAAAGAAACATTTTCTACTTATATTAATTCGGTTTTAACCGATAATAAGCTTACTGTAATATTAACCGGGGCCGGAACAAGCGCCTATATCGGGCTTTCATTAACCGGAACCTTTTCACGCAACTTCCATAAGCACACCCTGGCAATACCAACCACCGACCTGGTTACGCACCCGGCAGATTATTTTTCGCCGGATCAATCGGTTTTACTGGTTTCGTTTGCACGCTCAGGCAATAGCCCCGAAAGTGTGGCTGCTGCCAGGTTAGCTGACCAGTTATGCTCAAAAGTTCACCATATCATAATAACCTGCAATTGCAGAGGCGAGCTGGCAAATTACAACACCCAGTCATCCAAATATGTGTTTGTTCTTCCGGAAGAAGCCAACGACAAAAGCCTGGCTATGACCGGCAGTTACACGGGCATGTTGCTTACCGGACTATTATTTGCCAGGTTCAGCGAATTAGATGCCCTGAAACGGGAAGTGGAGATACTGAATAAATATGCCCGCCAGATACTCGAACAGGCAGACTCGGTAAAGTTACTTGCAAAGCTGGATTTTGAAAGGGTTGTGTTTCTGGGCTCAGGACCATTGTTCGGTACAGCAACAGAGTCGCATTTAAAAGTGCAGGAACTTACTGATGGTCGGGTTATCTGCAAAAACGATACTTTTCTTGGTTTCAGGCATGGTCCCAAAGCAGTTATTAACAGCAAGACACTTGTTTTCCTGTTATTCAGCAATAATTCCTATGTTTTTAAATACGAAACCGATCTGCTGGAATCATTGAATGTGGGGCAAAAGCCGCTGTTTACTGCGGGTATTTGCGAAACAGAATTTGACGGAATTAATACCAATAAGTTATTTATACTTTCAGCTGACGGAGTTCATCTGAATGAAGAATTTTTACCTGTGTGCTATATACTTCCGGCCCAGATGATTGGATACTATAAATCCCTGCAGTTGGGCATGGATCCTGATTCGCCCTCACGAAGCGGTGCAATATCCAGAGTGGTAAAAGGCGTGGTAATTTACCCTTTCGAAAACCAGCAAAAATGAACAGAGAAATAAGAGACAAGGCAGCAAAGCTGAACATTCCGCTGATGGATTATATCCTGAAGAGGAATGTTGAATTAGCCAGGATGGATGGGCAAAACAGAACCATTCTTGCTGTGTGCCCCAACTCTGTTTCAGTGATTAAAGCAGCTTTACGGTCGGCTAAACGATGGAACAGCCCTATAAAATTTGCAGCAACCTTAAACCAGGTTGATACCGACAGGGGCTATACAAACCTGAATCAGAAAGAATTCGTAAATACCATAAAACTGGAAGCCGAACATATTAACCTGGCTGTTCCGGTAATTATAGCCGTTGATCATGGAGGGCCCTGGCTTAAAGACTTGCATGCCCGCGAAAAATGGAGTTTCAATGACTCTTTTGAGGCTGTAAAAAAGTCATTCGCTGCTTCGGTAGAAGCTGGTTTTGATCTGATACACGTGGACCCGACCATAGATATTACCCTTGCAGCAGGGCAACAAATAAACATTGAAACTGTAGCTGCACGCACAATTGAGTTAATTGCATTTACTGAACACTTCCGTACATCAGGAAATTATCCCCTGATGGCTTATGAGGTAGGCACAGAAGAAGTTCATGGCGGCCTGGCCGACATGGAAACCTTCCGGAAGTTTCTGAGGTTGATTGGTGTAAGTTTGGCCGGGCATGGATTATCACATGCCTGGCCTTGCTTGGTTGTAGGCAAAGTAGGCACCGATCTTCACACAACAACTTTCGATCCGGAAACTGCAAAACAACTAACCAGCACAGCCGCAGGGTATGGTTCCTTTATTAAAGGTCATTACACCGATGGCGTGATTAATCCTGAAGCATATCCGGCAACAGGCATGGGCGCAGCAAACGTGGGTCCCGAATTCACCATATCAGAATACGAGGGACTGATTGAACTCGAAAAACAGGAAAAATATTTTTACGCGCAAGGTAAAATAGCCCGCTGCTCGGATATTGGCTTAATTTTACAGAGGTCAGTAATTGAATCGGGCCGATGGAAAAAGTGGGTCTTTGCCAGCGAAAATGCTGACGATTTCGGAAGTATTCCAGCCGAAAGGCAAACATGGCTGATAAGCACAGGCTGCAGATATATCTGGCAAAATTCCGAAGTACTTGCATCAAGAGCACATCTGTATTACAACCTGCAATGCCAGGGAATACTGGCCGAAGAAATCATACTCTCACATATTGAAAGAGCCATGGATAAATACTTTGTGGCTTTTAACCTCCGCAATTTGAATGATTTATTGTAAACCTAAAAGTAAGAATGAAAGTATTTGATGTAATAGTTGTCGGTGAACTTAATATTGATATCATCATGAATGGTATCAACCGGTTTCCGGAAATAGGCAAAGAAATTCTTGCAGAAAGCCTGGATGTAACCCTGGGAAGTTCCTCCGCTATTTTTGCCAGTAACCTTAGCTCACTGGGGTCGAGGGTATCGTTCCTGGGCAAGATAGGCAAGGATGAATTTGCTTTAACAGTGTTAAACAGCCTCCAGTCGAAAGGTGTTGATACATCAAATATCATACAGTCGGATACCTTAAAAACCGGTGCCACTTTAGTTTTGAACTTCGACCAGGATCGCGCCATGGTTACTTACCCGGGCGCTATGGAGGATCTGCGGCTGAAGGACATCAGTTTCGAAAACATTGCAACCGCCCACCATCTTCACTTCTCCTCAATTTTTCTGCAGCCAGGCATACGCAGCGATGTTCCGGCTCTTTTTAAAAAGGCAAAGTCATTCGGGTTAACCACATCCATTGACCCGCAATGGGATCCCGTCGAAAAATGGGAAGTGGATTTACAGGAGCTACTGCCTTATGTAGATGTATTTTTACCCAATATGTCCGAATTTCTGGCGCTTACTTCATCAAAAACAATTGAAGCGGGGATATCAGAAATTATGCAGTTTGCTCCCAAACTGACTGTGGTGGTAAAAGATGGCGCTAACGGTGCCTATGGTTGGAACGGAACGGACCTTATTCACCAACCAGCATTGCTGAATGACGAAGTGGTGGATTGCATTGGTGCCGGCGATAGTTTTAATGCAGGCTTCATACACAAGTTTACCCAGGGAGCATCGCTGAAAGAATGCCTCGAATATGGCACCATAACAGGAGCTGTTTCCACCACAAGGGCCGGAGGCACTGGCGCTTTCGTGAATATGAAATTGGTTAACGAATTGGTTCTTCGTGTTTCACTCGCAAAAACCGGCAATTAACACATCCATGAAATTACAGGAAAAATTAAAACAATATCAATCGGAAGGCCGTGCATTGCTGGCCGCCAATTTTTACAATTTCGAGACGCTGGCCGGGATTCTGAGCGCAGCCAGGGATTTGAACGAACCGGTTATTCTGCAGCTTTCCGAGAGTTCCATCAATTACCTCGGGCTACCGATGGCTGCACAAATGGCCCGTGCAGGAATATTGCAATTTGGAGTCGAAAGCTGGCTTCACCTGGATCATGGGGCCAGTCCTGAATTAGCAAAACGTTGCCTCGATGCCGGTTTCGACAGCGTGATGATTGATGGCAGTGAAAAACCATTTGAAGAAAACGTGCGTATTACCCGACAGGTAGTTGAAATGGCAAAATCATACGGGGCCCATGTGGAAGCTGAACTTGGATTTATAGCCAAGCTTGGCCAGGAAGAAGACACTGATGGATTTACACAACCTGAACAAGCCCGCAGCTTTGTGGCTCAAACCGGTGTGGATGCGCTTGCTGTAGCCATTGGAACCGCGCATGGGTTTTACAAACAGGAACCCAAACTTGATCTCGAAAGGCTCAGCGAGATAAGGGCAATTACACCCCAACCTCTTGTTTTACACGGCGGATCGGGTATACCGGATGAAATGTTGAGAAATGCCATTAGCCGCGGAATTGTGAAAGTAAACCTGGCTACCGACTCAAAAAATACCTTTATGAGAGAATTGAAAAAAGTTCTCTTCACCACCGATGAAATTGATCTGCGAAAGACCTTTCCTCCTGCCATTGAAGCGGTGAAAGAACTTATTACCCGAAAAATCAGGCTTGTAAGCATGAAATAACTTCCATAATAAAATGAAAAAATACCTGCTCCTTTTTATACCCATTCTATGTACAGCCATTTCGGCATTTTCGCAGAAAGAAAAAGTCGATCATTTGCTGCTTAAAAACTACAGCCCGGTTTCGGTGTATAAAATACCGGTCACTATTCCTGAAAAGGCAAAATTTCCACTCATTGATATGCATTCGCATCCTTATGCAACGAATGAGCAGCAACTGGGCGAATGGGTGAAAACCATGGATCAGTTGGGTATTACCCGAACAATTATACTGACCATGGCTACCGGCCAACAATTTGACTCACTGGTTGAAGTGTATGGCAAATTCCCGGGCAGGTTCGAACTCTGGTGTGGTTTCGATTATACCGGTTATGACAAACCTGGTTTCGGACCGGCAGCTGTTAAAGAACTTGAGCGTTGTTATAAAAAAGGGGCCAAAGGCGTTGGCGAACTTGGCGACAAGGGAGAAGGTGAAATATATTCAAAACCTGTTCCGGGACTTGGGATGCATCTGGATGATCCGCGGATGAAACCATTACTTCAGAAATGTGCTGAACTTCACATGCCTGTAAATATTCACGTAGCTGAATCTATATGGATGTACCTGCCATCGGACAGCACCAATGATGGTTTGATGAATGCAGCTACATGGCACGTGAATCTGAAACCCGGTATGCTCGATCATAATCAACTGGTACAATCGCTCGAAAATGCAGTGCGCGATAATCCCAAAACCATGTTCATTGCCTGCCACTTCGCAAATTGCGATTACGATCTCTCAAAAGCCGGAAATCTTCTTGAAAAATACCCCAACCTAATCCTTGATATTTCTGCCAGGTACGCCGAAACCGGCACCATACCGAGATATATGCAGCAGTTTTACGACAAATACCAGGACCGGCTGCTTTATGGAACAGACATGGGTATGAACAAACGCATGTACCAGGTAACCTTCAGGATACTCGAAACCCTGGATGAGCATTTTTACGAAACGCAACTGTTTTGCTACCATTGGTCATTGAGTGGCTTTGGACTAAGTGATAAAATTTTGAAGAAACTTTATTTTACCAATGCGCAAAAAATCACTGATTATGAAAATAAAAAGTAGATCAGGCATTGTGCTTACACTTGCTGCCACCAGTGCGCTGTTGGTGGCTTCGTGTGCAAAAAATGAAATGACCATTCACTCCGGTAATCTGAAAATCGAAGTGAATGATCAGATGCTGACACTTATAAGTTCCGATTCATCGGCTAAACCACTGATGAAGGACTTTCAGCCGTCAGAATATATCATTGCGGATGGAGATACAGTCAGCAACTTCAAACTGGAATCGTCGTCGGCAGAAAAGATTGAAGATTTCGCTGGTTCAGGAAAATCTTTTTCATACACAGGAAAAGCTGAAAGCAAAAACATTCCCTTGACGAAAATATTGCAGGTTTCGGTTTACGAGAACTTCACAGGATGGGCGTTTTACAAGGTTCAATATGTAAATTCGGGAACAAAGGATGTGGTAGTTCAAAAGTGGGTAAATCATTCCTATAAAGTAAACAGCAATAACGATACACCTGATTTCTGGTCGTTTATGGCAAGTTCAACCGGGGCGAGGAAAAGCTGGATTTTGCCTGTGAAACCCGGATTTGCACAGCAGAACTTCCTGGGAATGAACGATCCCGACTATGGAGGCGGAATCCCTGTGTTGGATGTATGGCGAAAGGATGCGGGAATTGCAATCGGCCACACCGAACTGAAACCCAAACTGGTTTCGTTGCCGGTAAACATGAAAACCGACACAACACGAGCTGAAATTGCTGTTGAATACAAATACCTTGTAGCTGATACACTGCACCCCGGCGATACCTTAAATACACTCGGAACATTTATTACTGTTCACACCGGCGACAATTTTAAAACGCTTCAGCAGTATGCGGCATACATGCAGAAAAAGGGAATCGTAATGCCGGCATCCGAACCTCTTGCATTCGAGCCCATGTGGTGTGCCTGGGGATATATGCGCAAATTTACACTTGCCGAAATCACCGGAACGCTGCCGAAAGTGAAGGAACTGGGATTTACCTGGGTTACACTCGACGATGGATATCAGCAGGCCGAAGGCGACTGGCATACCAATAAGGATCGGTTTCCGAATGGCGATGCCGACATGATAAAGCTGGTTGAACTCATTCATTCGTACGGCTTTAAAGCTCAATTATGGTGGGCTCCCCTGGCTGTTGATCCGGGCTCGAAACTGTTAACCGAACACCCTGATATCATTCTGAAAAATGCGGATGGCAGCCCACAGAAAATCAGCTGGTGGGACAGCTATTATATGTCGCCGGTTTATCAGCCGGTACTTGATCATACTCAGGCGATGGTTAACCTCTTTATAAAGGAATGGGGATTCGACGGTTTGAAATTGGACGGCCAGCACCTGAATGCATGCCCGCCTGATTACAATCCCGAACACAAGCTCGCAAATCCGGAGGATGCACCCGAAAACATGCCTGCCATTTTTAAACTGATTTATGAAACAGCGCGCCAGATAAAGCCTGCCGCCATCGTTCAACTTTGTCCGTGTGGCGATGCCATGTCATTTTACAACATGCCTTACACTAACCAGTTTGTGGCATCCGATCCGGTAGGCAGCACACAAGTACGATCGAAAGGGAAAACATATAAAGCGCTGGCTCCCAATACGGCTTACTTTGGCGATCATGTTGAACTGAGCGACAACCAGAATGATTTTGCCAGCACAATCGGCATTGGTGGCGTTCCGGGTACCAAGTTTACCTGGCCAAAGGATAATCCCTTTGTTACCGAAGGGCATTTTGTTCTGACCCCTGAAAAAGAAAAAGTCTGGAAAAAATGGATCAACATTTACAAAGCACACATGCTTTCGAAAGGTGAATACCTGGGCGGGATATACGATATTGGTTATGATGTTCCCGAAACACATCTTATCCGAAAAGCAGACACCCTGTTTTATGCATTTTATGCCAAAAACTATAATGGTAAGCTACAACTCAGAGGATTGACTTCAGATTCATATAAAGTGGTTGATTACGTGAACAACCGCGAAATAGGCATTATTAAAAAAGGAAAACCGGAAATCAGCTTAAAATTTGATAATTACCTCTTGCTGATGGCATTTCCTGCTCAGTAATACTCCAGGATCCACAAATTGTAGTACACGCTGAACAACAACAAATCAATCAATAGAAATCACATCTAACCAAAATCACTTGCTATGAGAAAACTAATAATTCTGCTTGTGTTACTCCTTTTGGGAGGAATGCAGGTTGTCCTTGCACAAAAAATTATCAAGGGTACCGTCACCGGTAAGGAAGATGGCAGCGGGATCCCCGGTGCCTCAGTGGTTGCAGTAGGTACCACAGCCGGTGCCATTACCGATTTAAATGGTGCTTTCAGCTTCACAGCTCCGGCCAACTCAACCAAACTGAGAATTTCCTTTTTAGGAATGAAAACTATTGAGCTTGAGATTGGAAATACCAAGGAATTCAGTATTGTTCTGGAGCCTGATGCCACCTCACTCGAAGAAGTAGTTGTTGTAGGCTACGGAACTCAGAAAAAGCGAGACCT
>DGQJ01000191.1:6184-16972 GCA_002389705.1 Bacteroidales bacterium UBA4417 | reverse complement strand
GTGGTGGTATCAATTTTTTCCTTGTATTCGAGCACCCGGCCGTTGGTAGCCAGGAACTGTTCTTTATCGAAACTTTCGCCAAAACGTTTGGCTGCTTTTTCAACTTCTTTATCAATTTTATCCTGCCATTTGGCCATCTGGTCTTCGACCAGCACATCGGCCCTGTAGCGTTTTTTCGAATCGCGGTTATCAATCAGCGGGTCGCTGAAAGCATCCACATGGCCTGATGCTTTCCAGGTGGTGGGATGCATAAAAATGGCAGCATCAATGCCTACGATGTTTTCGTGAAACTGAACCATCGATTTCCACCAGTACTGGCGGATGTTGTTTTTCAGTTCAACACCATTCTGTCCGTAATCGTATACTGCGCTTAACCCGTCGTAAATTTCGCTCGAGGGGAATACAAACCCATACTCCTTGGCATGGGATATGATTTTTTTGAAAATTTCTTCGTTTTGTGCCATGTGGCAAAGGTAGCCAAAAAAAATATATTGGCAAAGTTCGGCGATGAGGGGGCATGGGCGAGTAGAGAATGGGAGAATAGGAGAGTGGGTGAAGGGCCGAAGGGAGAATTTGAAAATTTGAAAATGTGGAAATTTGAAAATGTGTGGATTTGAAAATAATTGAATCAGGAAATGAGGGAATGGAAAAGTAAGAGAGAGAAAATGGGTGGGATGGTGTTTGTGTGTGATAAAGGCGAGGTCTTTGTTACCAGGGGTCCAGGTATACTTTTCAAATTACTGTATAAAAAGCTGTACTTTTGCTGCATGATAGCAATTGATCAAACCCTGATATCCGACGACCTTGGAAAGGTGTGTTTTGCCTGCGACCTTTCGGCCTGTAAAGGGCAGTGTTGTGTGGATGGCGATGCGGGTGCCCCGCTCGACGAAGAAGAAATAGGCATACTTGAAGACTGTTTTGACGACATAAAACCCTATATGACAGCCGAAGGCATTGCCCAGGTGGAAGAAAACGGGGTTTTCGATTACGATATGTTCGGGCACTATGTTACTCCGCTGGTTAACGGGCGCGAATGTGCCTTTGTTTACCACGAAAACGACATTGCTTTTTGTGCCATTGAAAAGGCTTGTAAAGAAGGGAAAATCTCTTTTCTGAAACCGATATCCTGCCATTTGTACCCGGTAAGGCTTAGCAAATACGATGATTTTGATGCAGTTAATTACCATGAATGGCATATTTGTAAACCTGCACTGATCAACGGCAAAAAACAGGATGTTTCCCTGTATGTTTTTCTGAAAGACTCGCTGATCAGGAAATATGGCGAAGCATGGTACAACGAACTTGTTGATTCCATGCCCAAAAGAGATAAATAAGCCTCACTAAAAGTCCCGGTTTCGGGAATATATAAAACAAAAAGCCGGTACAAACCGGCTTTTTTGATAAGTGGCAGCAGATCATTTCATCAAGAGTTTACCAGCGAAATATCAAATTGCACCAGGTCGACGAAGAGTTTGAGGCGGTTTTCAATTTCTTCTTTAGTAAGGTTAAGCAAACCTTCAGTTCCGAATTTTTCGACGGTAAAGGAAGCCATAGCTGAGCCGTAAATAATGGCATTTTTCATATTGCTGAACGAAATGTCGCCTGTGCTGGCCAGGTGTCCAATAAAACCGCCCGCAAAAGTATCGCCGGCACCTGTGGGATCGAAAACTTCTTCGAGGGGCAGGGCGGGAGCAAAAAAGATGCTGTCGTTATGGAAAAGTAGTGCGCCGTGTTCTCCTTTTTTAATAACAAGGTATTTGGGGCCCATGGTCAGGATTTTCTGGGCTGCTTTAACCAGCGAAAATTCACCGGTCAGCTGGCGGGCTTCGGAATCATTAACCATCAGCACATCAACGCGGGCAATTACTTTCATCAGGTCGTCCCAGGCCGAATCCATCCAATAGTTCATGGTGTCCATTACAATCAGTTTCGGGCGTTTGGTAAGCTGGTCGAGGACACGCATCTGCACGCTTGGGGTTAGGTTGCCAAGCACAACAAATTCAGCATCGAGGCAGGTAGGAGGGAGTATCGGGTCGAAATCGGCCAACACATTCAACTCGGTAACCAGTGTATCGCGGGTATTCATATCGGTGTGGTAACGACCTGACCAATAGAATGATTTGCCTTCGGGTTTAACCTGCAGACCATCGGTATTTACACCGCGTTGCGAAAGCAGGTTAATATATTCTTCAGGGAAGTCGCCACCAACAACACTTACAATATGCACATCGTCAGCAAATTGCGAAGCAGTAAGGCTTATAAAGGTAGCAGCGCCACCCAGTATTTTATCGGTTTTTCCGAAAGGAGTTTCAATTTTATCGAAAGCAACAGTTCCAACAATTACAGTACTCATAAGCGGGGAATAATATTAATTTTAAGGGATTTTGATTTTTTTTTGGCAAAGATATTGTTAATTCCGATTGATTGTGTAATTTTGCCGTCCCAAAACACCGGGAAAATAAAAATTCCTCCTTAGCTCAGTTGGTTAGAGCATCTGACTGTTAATCAGAGGGTCGCTGGTTCAAGTCCAGCAGGGGGAGCTTAAAAATCAACCACTTACAGCAAAATGGCAGTAAGTGGTTTTTTGTTTGTACAACAATTTGCATCACACTACAACAAACTCCCTGTAAACACTATGCTAATCCCCGGATAAATCCCACTTAATTTCTGGTTGCAGGTTTATTTCGCCTTTAACTTTTTGAGGGCTTCTATGCCACTTTGGCTATTGGGGTTAAGTTGAACTGATTTTTCATAATTTTGTATGGCAAGTTCCTTTTCCCCGGCAACCATATAGGCCTCGCCCTGGCTGTCGTAGGTGTTAAATGATTCAGGAAAAGCCTCAACATTCATTTTAAAAATGGCTATGGCTTCAGCTACCTTTTTCAATCCCAGGTATTCATACCCCAGGGCATTCATTTCCTCTTCCGATAAGTAATAGCCTGTATTGTTTGCCCGTAATTCTTTGAACTTTTTGTTGCCAGCTTCAATGCCCGATTGCTTTATCGTTTCCTTAACTGTTTCGGCTACCGAAGTTTTTAAATAATGCTGCAGCCGTGCAACCACAAGTTTATTGCAGCCTTCAATGATATTGATATCGAAGTTCCTGAAATCGGGGTGCATTGAGTTCTGAAGATCGGTGATAACCCATTCGCCGCTGCGGTCGCAAACAATAAAATGAACATAACCGGGCATTGCATAATCAGCATACAAGGCGTAATCGGCATCCTGTGGATTCTTTTTAACATAAGTCCTGAAATCACGCGCCAGGTACCACAACAATTTTATTTCATTTGGATCCTTTTGTGGCGTTTTCAACAGTAATGTATCTTTCGAAAGTTCAACTTTGCAAATCCCGGCATCGTTGATCATCTTCACAACCTCTGCGGCAGCCTTGCTGTTTGATCCGTTAAGGGTTCGAACCGGGAATACAACCTGGCCGGATTGGGCAAAATTAGCCTTCAACACTTTCTGGCGTTCAGGTATTGCTGTTCTTTCTTTTTCAGCAGGGAACCCGCTTCTTTCATTCAATATGTCCGCCATCTTACCCGACCTGGTGTTTCTGGCAGTTTCGTCGCTAAGCCCAAATTGCGGGCTGAGCCGTTGTACCAGCAATATGGAATAGCCCATCGGGTCAGGATCTTATGCCTGCTTAAAAACTTCGTCCTGCGCACTTAGGAAATCAGTAAATGCCACTGCACCGGATTTATCAACTACAATTCACAGCAGCTCGCTGATCTGGTGTTTCTGAGGCTCCCCATTCATTTCGGCGTACAAAACATAGTCGGTAGTGATCGGCTGTGTTTTTACAAATTTTCCGATTGAATCGGCAAGTGCTTTAGGTTGCGTTTTGTTTAACGGGATATAAGCTTTATTCCAGAGTTCAATATTCATCAGTCCCTGCTGCTCGAGAAGGACTCTTATTACTTCGGAAACACGCACCTCGGGCCTGCCCATTAACCCGGCAGGAAGAATGGTTAAACTGGCATCAGGCCCTTTCGATTTCATCAATTCCTGCCGTTGCTTCTGGTCTTTAGGAATTGCAGTTTTGTTCTGATTTTGCTGAACAGAGATTGAACCTGTTGTGATCAGCGCAATCAGCAGCACCCCCAGAATGACCTTTAACATCAAAGGATCAATATGGAGTTTCATTTCAAACGGCTGTTTTGCTTTCATTTTTCCTCCATTTTTAAATTTATAATAAGTGCCCGTAATTACTTCCTAAGTTACGACAAAAAACGGAGAGTTGCAAATGAAGTTATAAATCAACCATTTATAAAACAGTTCATTACCCGGGCATTATGCATAGCCGGGTAACATTTTTATTAAATTTTCTGGTAAGAGGTATTTTGATGAATGAAGTGCTGCGCCAGGGCTTGACACAATGTGAGCATAGATTTACGAAACAGCCATTACTACTCGTGAATACATTCCTTATTCGGTTTTTACAAGTACATCCGTATCGTAAATCATAATCTGTTTTTTCCAGGCCTCGGGCAACGGAATACTTTTCTGGGTTTTGAAATCGAAACAAACCAATACTACCGTGCAGGTTGATAAAATTTCTCCCGAAAACTCCTCAACCAGCTGATGCTCCATGGTTAGGCTTTTATTCCCGATATGAGTTACATGCGTTTCAACCAAAATACGGGTCTTCATAAAAATCGGTTTCAGGTAATCGATCTTAACGGATGCTGCAATTACACCCTTGCTGATATAATCCATATCCGGCAGCACCTCTTCGAAATAATGCAGTTTGCCGGCATCATAGTAATTCTGGTATACGGTATTTGAAACATGCCCCAGCACGTCGACATCGTTAAACCGTACCTGTATGGGTATTATACTTTTGAAAGGCGGACAGTTTACCATTTTATCATGAATTTGGATGCAAAGGTAAGATAAGCTGCCTTTGTATAAAAATTTGGATGCAGCCTGCATTAGCTGCAATAACAGTCAAACTGATAATTTTCGAGGTGCAGCTCAATTCAGATGGTGGGCTTATATATCAAATTGATCTTCGTGTATACCTGCGGAATGATTGAACTGTTTGCCATAAATGCGGTAGTGGATTCTAATTCTTGCATTTAAGTGTTAAAAATATTATTTTAAATATGCCCGGTAAGTGGTATCAATTTATTGCGAATTTTAAGTGATTCTCTGACGAAATTTAAGTAGATCATGGAAGGCAATACATCGAATTTGTTTCTGAAACGTAATATTGATAAGGCTTTCACGACTTTTTTAAAAACATTGAGCACAAATAAAATATTACTACCTTTACTTCCAAATTCAGCGGGTTTTTAAACCCGTTTTTTGGTTGAATTTGATAGCCGTAGAACGCAGCAAGAGTAACAGGGGCAGGAAGCGTTATAATCTAATCCTATAGAACTGAAATGATTAATTGTGCCGGGTGTATAACCCATAAAAAAACAGAATACGAAAATGAGTAAGCTTATTCCGCTCGAAGATGCAGTTGCAAAAATTAAAGATGGCTCAGTAATAATGGTTGGTGGTTTTATGGCCAGCGGAACACCTCCCCGGATTATTGATGCACTTGTAAAAGCCAATGTGAAGGATCTGACGATAATCTGTAACGATACTGCATTCCCTGATAAAGGTGTTGGCAGGCTAGTTGCAAACCGGCAGGTGAAAAAAGTAATTACATCGCACATTGGCACCAACCCTGCTACTCAGGAGCAGCTGAATAACGGCGAACTTGAAGTTGAATTTGTACCACAGGGCACATTGGCCGAGCGGGTTCGCGCCGGCGGTGCCGGTTTGGGTGGTTTTCTTACACCTACCGGGCTCGGAACCATGGTAGCAGAAGGGAAGGAAATAGTTACCGTTGACGGCAAACAATTCCTGCTCGAAAAACCCTTGCGTGCCGATATTGCACTGATTGGTGCAAACAAAGGCGATCACGAGGGAAACCTGATTTACAGGGGAAATTCACAAAATTTCAACCCGCTCATGGCTACAGCTACCGACCTGGTAATAGCTGAAGTTGAAAACCTGGTTGAAACCGGCCGCATCTGCATGGAACATGTGCATACGCCGGGCATTTTTGTCGATTTTATAGTTAATAACTAACCGAAATACACGAAATAGTATGAAACCACAATCGATGATAAGGCTGCGCATGAGTTCGCACGATGCACATTATGGCGGCAACCTGGTGGATGGCGCCAAAATGCTTCAGCTCTTCGGCGATGTAGCCACTGAATTACTGATTCAAAATGATGGCGACGAAGGTCTTTTTAAGGCTTACGACAATGTTGAATTTATTGCCCCGGTGTATGCCGGCGATTATATTGAAGCTGTTGGAGAGATCACACAAATTGGTAATACTTCACGTAAAATGAATTTTGAAGCCCGCAAGGTAATTGCGCCACGCCCCGATATTTCGGATTCGGCAGCTGATGTGCTTGTTCAGCACGTAGTTGTTTGCAAGGCCAGCGGCACCTGTGTGGTTCCATTAAAAAATCAGCGTAATAACAAATAATTCTTCTTCTGCATGGAAAAACTGATCATCACAGCAGCTATCTGCGGCGCCGAAGTGCTGAAGGAGCACAACCCGGCTGTTCCTTATACCGTTGAGGAAATTGTACGCGAAGCCAAATCAGCCTACGATGCAGGCGCAAGCATAATTCACCTGCATGTGCGTTACGACGACGGAACGCCAACCCAGGACAAGGCTAGGTTCAGCGAAATGATAAACGCCATTAAGGCCGTGATCCCTGATGTTATCATACAGCCCTCAACCGGTGGTGCCGTTGGCATGTCCAACGACGAACGCCTGCAGCCTACTGAACTGAAACCCGAAATGGCTACCCTCGACTGTGGTACCCTCAATTTTGGCGGCGACGAAGTGTTTATGAACACCGAGAACACCATTAAGTACTTTGGCGAACGAATGATCAGCCTGGGTATAAAGCCGGAACTGGAGGTATTTGATAAGAGCATGATCGATATGGCACTGCGCCTGCAAAAGAAAGGCTTCATCAATAAACCCATGCATTTCGATTTTGTGATGGGTGTTAACGGGGGCATATCGGGCGAATTGCGCGACTTCGTGTTTATGCGCGGAAGTATTCCCGGCGATGCCACCTATACCGTTGCCGGTGTTGGCCGCTACGAGTTCCCACTTGCCATGGCTGCAATTATCGATGGCGGACACGTAAGGGTTGGTTTCGAGGACAACGTATATCTGTCGAAAGGTGTACTTGCCAAATCGAATGGTGAACTCGTGGCTAAAGTAGTGCGCATGGCCAAAGAGCTGGGTCGCGAAATTGCCACTCCCGCCGAAGCACGCCGCATACTTGGGCTGGTATAATATTTTCAAAAAAATTGATACAAACATTAATAGCTTTAACAGAATGAAAAAAGGAAATAAATACGGTATTCACCGCGTAATTGAACCCAAAGGCGTTTTGCCGCAGCCGGCAAATAAAATTGATAATAACATGGACGAAATCTACGATAACGAGATTTTGATCAATGTTCAGACCTTAAATGTAGATTCGGCCAGTTTCACACAAATAAAAGAGCAAGCTGGCGGAGACGAAAGCAAAATTGCTGAAATTATGCTCGATATCGTTGCAAAACAGGGCAAACACCGCAACCCGGTTACAGGTTCGGGAGGTATGTTGCTGGGCACGGTCGAAAAAATCGGAACCGCCCTCGAAGGAAAAACCGATCTGAAAGTAGGTGATAAAATTGCTACCCTGGTTTCGTTATCGCTCACCCCGTTGCGTATCGATAAAATAAAAGCCATCCGCAAAAATGTCGACCAGGTTGATATTGAAGGGAAAGCAATTTTGTTCGAAAGTGGTATTTATGCCAAAATACCTGCCGATATGCCCGAAAAACTGGCATTGTCGGCGCTTGATGTTGCCGGTGCACCAGCACAAACGGCAAGACTCGTGAAACCCGGCGATACCGTTCTTATTATTGGTGCCGGTGGTAAATCGGGTATGCTCTGCTGTTACGAAGCAAAAAAACGTGCCGGCGTAACCGGTAAAGTAATTGGCCTTTGTGGCAGCGAGAAAAGCGCACACCGCCTCGAAGAACTGGGTTTCTGCGATCATATTTTTACAGCTGATGCTACTGTACCGGTTCCTGTTCTCGAGAAAATTGAAGAAATTACCGACGGGCAACTTTGCGACATTACCATCAACAATGTGAACATCCCCGATACCGAAATGACCAGCATCCTGTGTACTAAGGATACCGGCACAGTGTATTTCTTCTCCATGGCTACCAGTTTTACCAAAGCTGCCCTGGGTGCCGAAGGCGTTGGAAGCGATGTTACCATGATTGTTGGCAACGGTTATACCAAAGGACATGCCGAAATTACACTGCAACTGCTTCGCGAATGCGACTCCCTGCGAAAAGTATTCACTGAACTTTATGCATAATACAAATCCTGCCAAAGGTTTTCGCCAGGCAAATGAGTGCATTACTTCACAATAATCAGCACATACAGCAAACGGCTGAATCCGGTAATCAAATGCCGGTTCAGCCGCTTGTTCCAATGAACCGATTAATTACCACAGCATATTTTAATCATTTGAAGCCTTAAAACGGCAGAAATACAACAATAAAAATAGAACGCAAATGTCTGTAAACAGAAGAAAAGAATTTTTCCCTGAAGCTACCGATGAACAATGGAATGATTGGAAGTGGCAGGTAAAAAACAGGATTGAGACTTTTGACCAGCTTAAGAAATATATTCGCCTTACGCCATCAGAAGAAGAAGGTGTTAAAAAGTCGCTCGAAACGCTTCGAATGGCCATCACGCCTTACTATTTGTCACTTATTGATTCCAATAATCCCAATTGCCCCATCCGCAAACAGGCAGTGCCATCAGGACTCGAACTTTATCAGTCCCCGGTAGACCTGTTGGATCCCCTGCACGAAGACGGCGATTCACCGGTACCAGGCCTCACCCATCGTTACCCCGACCGGGTATTGTTCCTGATCACTGATATGTGTTCCATGTATTGCCGCCACTGTACCCGTCGCAGGTTTGCCGGGCAAAACGACTGCCAGGCTCCTACCGACCGGATTCAGCAAGCAATAGATTATATTGCCCGTACACCCCAGGTTAGGGATGTATTGCTTTCGGGTGGCGATGCGCTGATGGTTAGCGATAAAATGCTGGAGTCAATCATTCAGCGCCTGCGTGCCATACCGCATGTCGAAATTATCCGCATTGGCACCCGCACGCCTGTAGTTTGCCCGCAACGTATTACCGACGACCTGGTGAATATGCTTAAGAAATATCACCCGATCTGGGTCAATACACACTTCAACCATCCCGACGAAATAACCCCTGAATCGAAACTGGCATGCGACCGTATGTCGAATGTTGGCATTCCGCTCGGTAACCAATCTGTGCTGCTTCGTGGTGTGAACGATTGCGTTAATGTGATGAAAAACCTGGTTCACGGGCTGGTTAAAATAAGGGTGCGCCCGTATTATATATACCAGTGCGACCTTTCGCAGGGTCTGTCGCATTTCCGTACCCCGGTATCAAAAGGGATCGAGATCATTGAGAACTTACGCGGGCATACATCCGGTTATGCAGTACCCACTTTTGTGGTCGATGCACCCGGTGGCGGCGGTAAAATACCGGTAATGCCAACTTACCTCATTTCGCAAAGTCCGGGCAAAGTGGTGCTGCGTAATTTCGAAGGTGTTATCACAACCTATTCGCAACCCGAGGAGTACACCAGCGATTGCCATTGTCCCGATTGTGTATCGGTAAAAAATCCCGAAGGTGTTGCCTCGCTGTTGCAGGGCGATCAATTGTCGCTCGAACCGGAAGGCTTACTGCGTAAGATCAGAAACAATTCCTCGGTTGAATCCGAAGAAGTAGTTAACAACATATTAAACAACTGATGAATGCCTTTTACGGGTGACATATTGCAATATAAGAGTATGTCGATAGTCGGGCTCGAAAAGAACACCGGTAAAACGGAATGCCTGAACTATATACTGAAAAGGCTTGAACATTCGGGAAAACAACTTGCGCTCACATCCATAGGAATTGATGGTGAATCTGTTGACCAGGTTTCTTTCACGCAGAAACCCGAAATTGAGCTTTTTGAAAATCTTATTTTTGTCACCTCCGAAAAGCATTATCGCGAAAAGCAACTGGATGCCGAAATAATGGCGGTAAGCAGGCGGAGCACATCGCTGGGCAGACTGGTTACTGCCAGGGCAAAGGGAAGAGGGAAAGTAATTTTTTCAGGACCTCCAGATAGCACCTGGCTTCGGCAAACTATCAGTGATATGCAGCAGTACGGAGTGCATACCACTATTGTCGACGGAGCCCTTTCGCGTTTAAGCCCGGGTTCGCCGGCAGTTACCGAAAGCATGATACTTGCCACAGGAGCCGCTGTATCACCAAATAT
Source organism: Bacteroidales bacterium UBA4417 (assembly GCA_002389705.1). Classification (GTDB taxonomy): domain Bacteria; phylum Bacteroidota; class Bacteroidia; order Bacteroidales; family UBA4417; genus UBA4417. The sequence continues at coordinate 6,554 of DGQJ01000191.1, read as the reverse complement.
GCACACCCTGGTACGAAAAACAAAATTTGTTTACGGGCTTATGCAGATAGAGGTTTTTCAATCGCCGATAAATGACAAGCTCCTGGCACTGGAAAGCGGAATATTTGCCATCGACAGCAACTGGAATATCACCAACCTCGGAATTCCTTCGGTTTTTTTACTTGAAAAATACCGGGACAAGCTTTTCGGATCGGGTGAAATGTTGTTTGTTACAGGTGCTGTAAGCGATAGTTTGCTAAATTTCCTGAGGGTACAGAAAAATATAGATCAAATTACCCTTATTGTACGCGACTTCACCCGCATGTTTGTAACCCCCGAAGCCTACAGGGCTTTTGTAAATAAAGGTGGTCGTATAAAGGTTTTGCTTCGT
>DGQJ01000191.1:0-6168 GCA_002389705.1 Bacteroidales bacterium UBA4417 | reverse complement strand
AAATATTGTCAGCATTAGCAGCGGCATGAGATTCATGGTCGAGAGCCTTGATATTTGCTCGGCTGCCGGCAGGCGCATGTTGCTTTCGCAGGAGATGTTAACCAATGCTCAGCAAATTGAAAATGAACTGGAAAAGCTTGCCTTTTTTGTTGAGGTTGTAAAGCAGGAAAAGCTGGCAATACCGGTTGAAGCCATCAGGCACGACCTACAGCAACTGCGCGATATACAGGGTACGCTGGCCAACCTTTCGGCAGCTAAGGTGCTCGACGATATCGGGCTTTTCGAAATCAAACATTTCTGCCTGTTAAGCGAATCCGTCAGGCTAAACCTTGAAATGCTGGATTGCAACCTGGTGGATCTTCCGCTGTTACAGGAAGTTATCGCTTTACTGGATCCAGAAAATCAGAAACTTCCGCAATTTTACATTTACCCGGCATATAGCCAGGAACTGGCAGAGCTCCGGAAACAGCAACAAAATCTAATGGCCGAAAACCCCGGACAGGCGGAGATTGTTAGGCAGAAATGCCTTGTTCTGGAGGATAACATCCGGCAGAAACTCTCGATTAACCTGTTCAGTGAAACTGCAGGCTTGATGCAGGCTCACGAAATGCTTGCTGCCATTGATATCCTTTTTGCAAAAGCCATCCAGGCTGTGCAGAATGATTTGAGCAGGCCACATACTTCTGCTGAGAACACACGTTATATTCAGCTCTTTAATCCCTGGGTAAAAAAAATGCTCGAGCAGCAGCAGAAAGCATTCCAGCCGGTAGATATTACCATTGAACCTTTACCCTGCCTGATTACCGGTGCCAATATGGGTGGAAAAACCGTTTTGCTGAAAACAGTGGCGTTGGCGCAGTACCTGTTCCAGTTCGGGTTTTATGTCCCGGCAAAAGAAGCTTCTATTGTACCGGTCGACGAAATCCTGATCAATATGGGCGACGATCAATCGGAACTCAATGGGCTTTCGTCGTTTGCAGCCGAGATGTTAAACATCAATAAAATGTTACGCGCAGCTCGTACAGGTAAAAAATTGCTTGCCCTTGTTGACGAACCAGCACGTACCACCAATCCCGCCGAAGGCAGGGCCATTGTTAATGCCCTTGTTACCTTGCTTGCACAATCGTGCATCCCAAGCCTGGTAACCACGCATTACAGCAATATAAAAGCGCCATGTCGCAAACTTAGGGTTAAAGGAATGTTAACCGGCGAATTCAATGAGAAAATCACGGTGAACAATATCAATAATTATATGGATTACTCGCTGCTCGAACATGATGCTGACGATGTTCCGCTCGAAGCGTTGCGCATTGCATCAATACTTGGAGTTGAGGACGAGCTCATACAACTCGCGGCGCAGTTTTTAAAACAGAATTCATAATAACGAAACAGGAATATATATGCAAATAAGTAAACTTGGACTTGATTTTGAGAAGGTACACAAAGCCAGGCAGTATGCCAGCGGAATTGCAGCCGATGTTCAGAATTTTGTTGGAACATACACCACTGTAGCCGTTGAGCGTACCTTGTGCCGGCTTCTTGGTATCGACGGTATTGATGCAAACGAAGTGCCCCTTCCCAATGTGGTTGTCGACGATTTGAAATTAAAAGGAATGCTGGGTGAAGGCGTGATGTTTTATATCGGCAATGCCATGGTCGAAACAGGGCTTACCCCTCAGCAAATCGCTCAGCAAATCGCTGATTCGCAACTGGATATTACCCGCTTGCCAATACATGCAACCGAACAGATCAACCTGGCGCTGCAACCCTATATCAGCCAAAGCATTGCACGTATTAAAAGCAACCGGCAACGCCGCGAAAACTATATCAATACCATTGGCGAAGGCGCAAAACCATATATTTATGTTATCGTTGCTACCGGTAATATTTATGAGGATGTGGTGCAAGCCCAGGCGGCTGCCAGGCAGGGTGCCGATATTATAGCCGTTATACGTACTACAGGCCAGAGCCTTCTCGATTATGTGCCTTTTGGAGCTACCACCGAAGGTTTTGGCGGTACGTATGCCACCCAGGAAAATTTCCGCATTATGCGTAAAGCGCTTGATGAAGTGAGCATGGAAGTGGGCAGGTATATCCGGCTCTGTAACTACTGTTCCGGGTTATGCATGCCCGAAATTGCCGTTATGGGCGCCCTCGAAGGGCTTGACGTGATGCTTAACGATGCGCTTTACGGCATCCTGTTTCGCGATATCAATATGCAACGCACTATGATCGACCAGTATTTCTCCCGGGTGATCAATGGCTTTGCAGGAGTTATCATCAATACAGGTGAAGATAATTACCTCACCACCGCCGATGCTTACGAAGAAGCCCGAACGGTACTGGCTTCCGACCTGATCAATGAGCAGTTGGCTTTGCTTGCCGGCATCCCCGAAGAACAAATGGGACTGGGTCATGCTTTCGAAATGCATCCGGACATGGAAAACGGTTTCCTGTATGAACTGGCACAGGCGCAGATGACCCGCGAAATTTTTCCTAAAGCACCTTTAAAATATATGCCTCCTACCAAATTTATGACTGGCAACATATTTAAAGGACAGATACAGAATGCTTTGTTTAACCAGATTTCAATTTGGACCGGCCAGGGGTTGCAATTACTCGGTATGATTACCGAAGCTGTTCACACACCTTTTATGTCCGATCGGTACCTTGCCATCGAAAATGCACGGTATATCTTCAATAATATGAAAGATATAGGCACTGAAATGGAGTTTAAAAAGGATGGAATCGTGTGCACCCGTGCAAATCAGGTGCTTGACGAAGCGCTAGAAATCCTGGGCAAAATCAGCCACGAAGGACTTTTCTCATCACTCGAAAAAGGTATGTTCGGTGATGTAAAACGGCCACGCAACGGGGGTAAAGGCCTTGCCGGTGTAGTTGAGAAAGGGAAAAATTATCAGAACCCGTTTATTGCAATCATGAAAGGAGGACACGAATAATGAGTGGCGGATTATATTCAATGGAGCGGAATGATTTTGATCAAACGCTCGACCTGACCAGAATAAAACCTTACGGCGATACCATGAACGATGGTAAAACTCAAATTAGTTTTACACTTCCTGTTCCCTGCAACGACGAAGCCATAGAAGCTGCCAAACTGCTGATGAAAAAAATGGGATTCGAAAACCCGCAGGTTGTTTTTTACAAGGAACTCACCCCTGGGTTTACCTTTTTCAATTGTTACGGTAGCTGTGCGTATACTGTCGATTTTACTACTATTCATGTTCCAAAAGTGGATTCAACTGTTTGGGATATGGACGAAACCGACACTTTTATCCGCGAGCATATAGGCCGCAAAATAGTAGTGGTAGGTGCCAGTACCGGAACCGATGCTCATACTGTAGGTATTGATGCCATTATGAATATGAAAGGCTATGCCGGTCATTATGGCATTGAGCGCTACGAAATGTTCGAAGCCCTTAACATGGGCAGCCAGGTGCCCAATGAAGAGTTTATTGCCAAGGCTATCGAAATGAAAGCCGATGCTTTATTGGTATCGCAAACAGTAACCCAAAAGGATGTGCATATTCAAAACCTTACCGAACTGGTCGAGATGCTCGAAGCCGAAGGCCTGCGCAGCAAGGTAATCCTTATTTGCGGCGGCCCGCGTATTTCGCACGAACTGGCTAAGGAACTTGGCTACGATGCCGGTTTCTCCATGAACTCGTATGCCAATCATGTGGCTTCGTATATTGCCCAGGAACTTAACAAAAGACTTAACGGATAAATAATATTTCGATGGACAAAAAACTAATCAGAGAAGTGATTGCACGGCGTGTTGCACTCGAAATGCATCACGGCAACGTGGTAAACCTTGGCATTGGATTGCCTACACTTGTTCCCAATTACCTGCCTGCCAATGTAAAGGTAACGCTGCAGTCAGAAAATGGATTGCTGGGTATGGGACCATCCCCGGAGCCTGGTCAGGAAGATACCTGCCTGCTTAATGCAGGTGGTGGTTTTATTACTGCCTTGCCGGGCGCTTCGAGTTTCGACAGTGCTACCTCTTTTGCCGTAATCCGTGGCGGACATGTTGATGTAACTGTGCTGGGCGCTTTGCAGGTCGACGAAAAAGGAAACCTCGCCAACTGGATGATACCAGGCAAAAAAACCCCGGGCATGGGTGGTGCTATGGATTTGCTAGTTGGTTCACGAAAAGTTATCATCGCCATGGAGCACACGGCCAACGGTGAAAAAAAGATCCTCAAATCATGTACGCTGCCTTTAACCGCTGCCGGCCAGGTAAATTTGATCGTAACCGAAATGGGTGTTATGGAAGTAACACCGGAGGGAATAAAACTCACCGAAATAAATCCTTTGTTTACCGTTGAGGAAATACAGGCCCAAACCGAAGCAACCCTGATTATTTCGGAAGAGCTTACAGATATGAAACAAGTTAGTCTTTCCTGATCGAAATAATTCTAAACTCTTTTAAATCCCACATAATGAACAAAGTATATATTGTTGCCGCAAAAAGGACCGCTATCGGCAAATTTGGAGGTTCACTGGCCGGAGTTTCGGCTGCCGAAATGGCTTCATTGGTTATTAAAAATATTATTTCCGAAACAGGTATTAACCCGGCTAACCTCGACGAAGTGGTTGTCGGGAATATCCTCTCGGCAGGCCAGGGCCAGGGCGTTGCCCGCCAGGCTTCCATCAGGGCTGGTGTCCCCAGCGAAGTTCCGGCCTATGGTATTAACATGATTTGTGGCAGTGGTATGAAAGCCATTTTGAATGCTTACACAAATATTAAAGCCGGCGAAGCTAACCTGATTCTTGCCGGGGGTACCGAAAACATGTCTGCATCATGCTACCTGCTTCCGGGCTCGATGCGCAATGGTATTAAAATGGGTGATTTTAAAGCCGTTGATCACATGGTGCTCGATGGGCTCACGGATGCTTTCGAAAACGTACATATGGGTATTACAGCCGAAAATATAGCTGCAAAATACCAGATCAGCCGCGAACAGCAGGATGCTTTTACGTACGGATCGCAGCGCAAAGCTATTGATGCCATTGATAATGGAAGGTTTAAGGACGAAATTGTGCCGGTTGAAATTGTAACTAAAAAAGAAACCATTGTTTTCGATACCGATGAGTTTGTAAACAGGTCCACTACACCCGAAAAACTGGCCTCGCTCCGCCCGGCATTTAAAAAGGATGGTAGTGTAACTGCCGGTAATGCATCGGGAATTAACGATGGTGCATCTTTTGTACTGGTAGCATCAGAAGAGGCTGTTAAAAAATACAATTTATCTCCGTTGGCCGAAATTGTATCCGTTGGCCAGGGCGGTGTTGATCCCTCCATTATGGGAATGGGGCCTGTGCCTGCCATTGCAAACGCACTTCATAAAGCAGGTATGAAACTTGCCGATATGGATGTGGTTGAACTCAACGAAGCCTTTGCAGCACAATCGCTGGGGGTTATCAGCCAGTTGTGCACCGATCATCAGCTTGATCCCGAATGGTTCGACAAACATTGCAACCTGAACGGTGGTGCCATAGCGCTGGGTCATCCCATTGGAGCTTCGGGTAACCGTATTACTGTTAGCCTGGTGCACGAAATGATACACAATAACAAGCAATATGGTATGGCTTCGCTTTGCATCGGCGGTGGTATGGGAACAGCCATCATCCTGAAAAAAATGTGAGTAAACATTTAGCCTTTTTCTAGGAGTAAAGGCAACAACCGGAATTAAACTATTTGTCTGAATACAGTAGTTTGTTCCGGTTTTTTTATCAATAAGGTAAAAAACCATGCATGTTTTGGAAATCGATTTTGAGGGAGTTGGTTTTTGTGCCGTTCAATGCGATTTTAAACTTACTACATCTGTTTACCCGGCCACATCCGGGAGCCGAAAAATCGACCTGCAGCTTGTGCCTGCCTCATTTATAGCGTTTTATAATTTTATATAATATATATATGTAAAAAGCTTCATAAATGCCAGATAATTAATAATTTAATTTGCTGATTGTTTATTGAATAACAACAGAAATATATAATTTTGCCATCCCAAATCAGCTCTTTCATGGCTTTATAATTATCATGCAACTGCCAGTTGCGGCCACAGAAATTGAATTGCTTGGGGGAGTCGGTATCATAAATTAAAGATAAATAAACTCAAAAAAATAACCAGAATGGATTTC
>DGQJ01000128.1:2509-7668 GCA_002389705.1 Bacteroidales bacterium UBA4417 | reverse complement strand
AACTGCGAATGGATTCTGCTCGACTATTTCGATGTAGTAGTGCATATTTTCCAGGCCGAGAAAAGAGAGTTTTACCAGTTGGAGAAACTGTGGGCCGATGCCCCACGCGAAAATGTGATCGAAATAGAAGCAAAAAGTAAAAGTAAAAACAATTAATACTCTTTTGATAATGAGTAACGAAGATAATAACAACAAAACTGATAAATCGCAGGGACCTGGCGGACCGAAGATGCCCAAAATGCCAAAGATGAGATTCAACTTCTATTGGATTTATGGCTTGCTGGGTGTAATCCTTTTTGGGCTCTATCTTAACAATATGGGTGCCACCACCAAGGAAATTGGTTGGGGCGAACTTAAAGTGATGCTCGAAAACCAGGAAATTGATAAGATATACCTGGTAAACAAAGAGCAGGCTGAAGTATACATCAAAAAGGAAAAACTCTCCCTTCCTAAATTTAAGGATGTAAAACCTGCCAATTCATTAACATCCACTTCGCCCAATTACGTGTACCAGATTGGATCTGTCGAAACCTTTGAAAAAGATGTTCGCGATGCGCAGGTAAATGTTACCACCCCGATTTATGTTAAAAATGTAACCCGCAAAAACTGGGGTGGCGACATCCTGGGCTGGATTCTTCCAATTGTGGTTCTGGTAGGGCTTTGGTTCCTCATTATGCGTATGATGACCAAAGGCGGTGCCGGCGGTGGCGGTCAGATTTTTAATATCGGCAAATCGAAAGCCCAGCTTTTCGATAAGGACACCATGGTTTCTCTGAACTTCAACGATGTTGCCGGTTTGGAAGAGGCTAAAGTGGAGGTAATGGAGATTGTTGAATTCCTGAAAAATCCCAAAAAATATACTGACCTGGGAGGTAAAATTCCAAAAGGCGCCCTGCTTGTTGGCCCTCCCGGCACAGGTAAAACCCTGCTTGCCAAAGCCGTTGCCGGCGAAGCAAAAGTACCGTTTTTCTCACTGTCAGGTTCTGATTTTGTCGAAATGTTTGTAGGCGTCGGAGCCTCGCGTGTGCGCGACCTCTTTAAGCAGGCAAAGGAAAAAGCACCCAGCATTATTTTTATTGATGAAATTGATGCGGTAGGTCGTGCCCGTGGTCGCAGTGCTATGACCGGTGGTAACGACGAACGCGAAAATACGCTTAACCAGCTGCTCACCGAGATGGACGGTTTTCAGACCAATGCCGGTGTTATTATTCTTGCAGCTACCAACCGCGCCGATATTCTCGACAGGGCACTGCTGAGGGCCGGCCGTTTTGACAGGCAAATTTATATTGAGCTACCCGACCTCGAAGAGCGCAAAGCCATTTTTAAAGTGCATATGCGTAACCTTAAGCTCGATGAATCAATGAGCGTTGAATTCCTGGCAAAACAAACTCCGGGTTTTTCGGGCGCTGATATTGCAAATGCCTGCAACGAAGCAGCGCTTATTGCAGCACGCAGCGATAAAAAAATGATAGGCAAACAAGATTTCCTCGATGCCATCGATCGTATTGTAGGTGGACTTGAGAAACGCAATAAAATTATTTCGCAGCACGAAAAGAAAGTTATTGCTTACCACGAATCAGGACATGCCGCTGTAAGCTGGCTGCTCGAATATGCCCATCCACTTGTTAAAGTTACTATTGTTCCGCGTGGTAAAGCCCTGGGCGCCGCATGGTACCTTCCCGACGAACGCCAGATTACTACCTACGAGCAGATGATCGACGAAATGGTGGCTACTCTTGGCGGACGTGCAGCCGAAGAAATTGTATTCGGGAAAATTTCGACCGGGGCACTCAACGACCTCGAGAAAGTTACCAAACAGGCTTATGCCATGGTTGCTTTTTATGGTTTAAATAAAAAGATCGGTAACATTAGTTATTATGATTCATCGGGTCAGAGTGAGTATTCTTTCTCGAAGCCGTTCAGCGAAGAAACAGCCCGCACCATTGATGAAGAAATTCATAAAATGGTTGAACAGGCTTACGACAAGGCAAAACAACTGCTCACCGAAAATCGTGAAAAACTGAACCAGCTGGCTGAAATTCTGCTGCAAAAGGAAGTTATTTTCCGCGAAGACCTTGAAAAAATATTCGGAGTCCGTCCTTTCCCTGATCATGATCATGTGATGATTAACAGCAATGGCGATACCAGAGAACTGAAAGAAGCTGAAACAACGGCTGCCGAAAGCAATTCAACAGAGATGCCTGCTGCCGGTTTACCCGAAGATAATGAAACAGGAGCTCCTCCCAAACCGGAGATCCCCGTATAAGTTTTTATCTTTTCAGTTATCGCAATAAAAAATGTTTAAATTTACCTTGTTCAAAAAAATCAGGTCGGGTAAATAATATTAGTTCATAATGGAAGAAAGTACATCAAGGGAAAAGGTGCTTAAAAAAGTACGTCATGCCTTAATATATAAGACTGACAATCCTTTTCCCCATGTTGATTTCGATTCGCCTGTTTACAAACCCATGAGCGATACCCCTGACGTAAATTTTGCTCAGGAGTTTACAAAAGTAGGGGGCGTGTTTATTTATTGCGAAAACGAAGCCGAAGTTGCAGCAACCCTCTCGGCCCTCAATATTGAGTGTAAATGGCAGAATATTTATTGTACTGAGCCCGAATTGCAGTATTTGCTTACCCAGGCTGGGGTTCCTTTCGATTCGGACGAAGAAAGTCTGCAGCAACTGAACGTGGGCATCACCGGTTGCGAATTCCTGGTATCGCGTTTGGGTAGCATTATGGTTTCGTCGAGAAACAGCCGCCGCCTGAACGTGTATCCCGAAACGCATGTTGTAATAGCTTATGTTGATCAGCTTGTGGATGATCTGAAAGATGCTTTTGAGGCTATTCAGAAAAAATACTCAGGAAAACTGCCTTCCATGCTTTCGGTAATTACCGGCCCAAGCCGTACGGCTGATATTGAGAAAACCCTGGTAATGGGCGCTCATGGCCCCAGGCAGCTTTTTGTGATACTGGTGGAAACACCAGCCTCTGAGGACGAAATTTAAGATGCATGTTCGATAACTGGGTTGTAATTTACACATCCGATCAACTTTATGAAGTTGAAATGGTGCGGAATTATCTGAACGACCATGGTATTGAATGTGTTGTTATGAATAAAAAAGATTCAGCATACATGTTTGGCGATATCGAAGTTTATGTTCCAACCGAGGAAGCCTTCAGCGCCAAACAACTAATACTCGATTTTAAAAGTGAATAACCTTGCTACCCGCTCGCTGACAGCAGTTTTTTTTGTAATAATTATGGTTGGCTCAGTTTGGCTGGGTCAAACTGTTTTTTCAATATTGCTTTTGGGTATAACTTATCTCAGTATTTCTGAGTTTGTTACCATTGTTTCTGACGAAAAATTGCAGCCTTCGCCATGGTTAACGATTTCTGTTACTATGATAAGCTATTCGGTACTGGCTGCACATGCACTCGGTTTTATACTCATGGAATGGCTGGTGATAATCGTTCCGTTCCTTTTTTTGATTTTTGTTGCCGAATTGTGGCGCAACAAAAAACAGCCTTTCCTGAACATCGCCATAAGCCTGTTGGGAATAATTTACATTGCACTTCCTTTTGGGCTTATGATTCATTTTTTTGATAACATTTATCTTTCAGGCCCCATGCATTATGGTATTGCACTTGGTTACCTGCTGCTGTTATGGTTAAATGACACAGGAGCTTACCTTGTTGGTTCGCTATTGGGGAAACATAAACTTTTTGAACGTATTTCACCGGGTAAAACCTGGGAAGGAAGTGCAGGCGGTGCATTATTTGCAATAGCAACGGCATGGGGATTATCTACAATCTTCGTACAGCTTACTACCATACATTGGTTGATACTTGCCTTCATTGTCGTTATTTCGGGAACGCTTGGCGACCTGGTTGAATCCATGCTGAAACGCAGCCTTGGTATCAAAGATTCGGGCAGTATTCTTCCGGGGCACGGAGGTATGCTCGATCGGTTCGATGCAGTGCTTATTTCAGCTCCATTAGTTTTTGTTTACCTTGCCCTGTTTTGCAGGTAAATAATCTGTAAATTAGAGATCATCCTGTAACTAAAATTACTGATATTTTTCATATGATTCCCGGGTCGAATTCGTCCCTGGTTTACAAATAAGTGATCAGCTTTAGAGAGTAAATCCAAACTTAACTAAATCGGGTGTGTTTCATGTAGTTATTTGATATCAAATAAATTAGCAGGTATTTATAGAATTATGGCTGCCAGAATACACATGCTTTGCACCCAATCTTTAACATCTTTTTAACAAAAAAGAAAGTCGGATGTCTAATAAATCCCTATACTTTTGCGTTACCATTTTCAAGAAACCATTTAACAAATTATATTTATGAAAAAAGTTGCTCTTGTAATTTCATTGTTCAGTCTCATTTTTGCTTTCACTGTAACTACAGTATCCGCGCAAAAAGTAACTACTGCTGCTAAAGCCAGTACCGAAAAAGTAAGCACCAGCAAGGAAACTCCGGCAAAATCATGCTGCGCTAAATCCGAAACCAAATCATCAGCTGCCTGTGCTAAAAGTTGCGAATCTAAAGAAGGTTGCGCTAAAACTTGCACCAAAGCTGAAGGAAAAAGCTGTTGCAAAAAAGGTGAAGCTAAAACTGAAGCTGCTCCGGTTCCCAAAAAGAACTAATTAAAAGTAAAAACAAAAAAGACCGCTGAATTTCAGCGGTCTTTTTTTTGCCTTATCCGATCCGGATTAAATTATACTATTATAATTCATTCATTATTTCGTCAAGCGAAAACACTTCCAGGGTTACCGGGTCATTATGTTGTTTCCTGTCGTGGTTCACATAAACCTGGTCTATACCCAGCTGTCGGGCACCAGCTATATCCACCTCCAGATCATCGCCAATCATAATACTCTCAGCAGCCAAAGCCCCGGTTTGGCGAAGCGCATATTCAAAAATTTCGGGATCCGGTTTTTTGAAGCCTGCCGCCTCGCTGGTAATCACTTGTGTAAAATATCGATCCATCCCCGAAGTTTTTAACTTTCGGAATTGAACCTCTTCGAAGCCATTGGTAATGATATGAAGGATATACCTGGGAAACAAGTATTCGAGAAGTTCCTTGGCATGCGGGAAAAGATAGGTTTTTGACGAAATTCCTTCAATGAATCCCGAAGCCATGGCTT
>DGQJ01000128.1:0-2437 GCA_002389705.1 Bacteroidales bacterium UBA4417 | reverse complement strand
TCTGCATTCCGTTCGAAATCCCAGAGTGTATGATCGAGGTCGAAAAATATATGTTTATAAGCTTTTTCCATGCGATTTGTACTATTGCTGCAAAAATAAGCTATGCAGTGCAGAAAAAAAATTTTATTCATTTTGTCGGATATAATAAAAAATGATGTATTATTGTGATATCAAAATAATATCAAAACAAAATGGAAAAAGAAAAATTAGATTCGACATCATCAGGCTATACCGGCCTGTTGATTATGCTTGCATTCCTGGCCGGTGGGATACTCTTGCTGGTATTTTTTAAGGAGGTTTTATTCGGCCTCATTTGCGGACCTGTTCTGCTGGTGCTGGCATCATTCATGTCAGCCGGCTTCCTGGTAATTAACCCGAACGAGTCGTCGGTACTTACGCTGTTCGGCGACTACAAAGGAACCCTGAAACGGAATGGTTTTTATTGGGTAAACCCGTTTTTTGTAAAAAAGAAAATATCGCTGCGTGCGCGGAATTTTAACAGCGAATTGTTAAAGGTGAACGATAAGCTGGGGAACCCGATTATGATTGGGATAGTTTTGGTTTGGAAGGTTGAGGAAACCTTTAAAGCTGCTTTCCAGGTGGATGACTATAACCGTTTTGTTGAAATTCAGAGCGAATCGGCTGTGCGAAAGCTGGCTGGGCATTATGCCTATGATAATTTCGACGATGAACAGTCGGAAATAACCTTACGTGGCGGGGGCGAAGAAGTAAATCATGTGTTGGAGAAAGAACTTGCCGAGCGCCTGCATATTGCCGGAATCAATGTAATTGAAGCACGTATTGCCCACCTGGCGTATTCGGCCGAAATTGCACAGGCTATGCTCAAACGCCAGCAGGCCACAGCCGTAGTTGCTGCCCGTACAAAAATTGTGGAAGGCGCGGTTAGCATGGTTGAGATGGCTTTAAACAAACTTTCGGACCGGAAAATTGTAGACCTGGATGATGAACGAAAAGCTGTGATGGTTAGTAACCTGTTGGTTGTTTTATGTTCGGATAAAGATGCATCGCCTGTAGTGAACACAGGTTCAATTTACTAGGTTTATGGAAAGGCTTATTTACAAAGAGGAACAATCATTTCGCAATTCATTTGTGCTCTGGATTTTGCTGGCAGTTATGTTGCTGATGATCTCCGGATTTGGGTTAAGTTTTTACCAGCAGTTTTATCTTCATAGACCTTATGGCGACACGCCAATGAGCGATAATGGTTTACTCTGGAGTGGCATAATTACCACGGTAGTGGTGGGTATTATATTTTCAATAATGATGAGTGGTGTGCTGGTTACTGAAATCTGGTCGGATGGGATCAGGTATAAATTTCCGCCGCTGATCAGGAAAATGCGGTTCATTTCATTGCGTGATATAGCCTCAGTTGAGGTTGGTAAGTATCGTCCACTGCTGGAGTTTGGCGGATATGGATGGCGGAGGCGGCTTTTGCAGCGGAAAACAGCATACAATGTTAGTGGCACAAAAGGCATTCGGATTACCTTGAAAAATGGTTCACAAGTGATGATTGGAACCATGAAGCAGGAAGAAATGAAACGCGCAGTGGACCGGATGATGCAGCCTGATACCAATAAATTTTCAATTTGATGGAGAAGAAAAAAGTATTTGCCCTGCGGCTGAAAGAGGAATTGTATACTGCCATTGAGCAATGGGCTGCTGATGAATTCCGCAGTACCAACGGGCAATTGGAGTGGATTATCAACAAGGCACTTAAGGATGCCCGAAGGATCAGTCCTCCAAAAACAGAAACTGATGAAGAAGAAAAAGTTCAATAAAAAAACGGCGGCACTGAAGTGTCGCCGTTTTTTTTAACAAATTGATGCAATAATTATTTTTTTGGAACAACGGTTCCTTTAATCATAAGCACCACCGGGTTTGGATCGGCATTGGTGGTTACCGTTATACTTTTATTGAATGGACCCATTGCAGCGGCGTTGTATGTAGCAGCAACTATGGTTGATTTGCCCGGAAGAATAGGCTCCTGCGAGTATTTCAGGTTGGTGCACCCGCAGCCGGCCCTGGCTGATTGTATGATCAACGGCTCTTTACCATCATTTGTAAGCTTAAATTCAGCTTCTTTTGGAATACCTTGTTCAATTTCTCCAAATTCGTTTACGGTCTTATCCCATTTAGCTTTAGGAGCTTTGGGATTTACTACTGTGGCAGCGGATGCAGCAGGCTGAGCACTGGCATTCTGCGCATTCAACTGGCTAAAGCCAAAGGTGAAAATGGCAGCGATTAAAAGTAATTTTTTCATACGAATAGTTTGATTTGATTTGAATTACAAAGATGAGCCTCTTTTTTGGAGATTAAGTCAACGAAATGTAAAAGTTTGTAAATGAAATGTAAATAGTTGCACTTTGCTGGTAACCCGATATGTACCAGAAGACCCAAATTGCAGGATAAAGATCTT
>DGQJ01000089.1:1545-14530 GCA_002389705.1 Bacteroidales bacterium UBA4417 | reverse complement strand
GGATGGATTCAATTTCGGCCGGGACCGTGAATTTGAGCTTAGTATCGTAAGCCGACAGATTGACACCCTGGCCAATATCGAAACTTTGCGCGTTAAAATTGCGGGCATGTTCGGCGTATTGTGGCGAATTGCAAACCACTATATCACTTTTCGCCATCAGGAGCGGTTCGAGCCGTACGGCGTGTTTTTTCCAGTAACCGTAAGGCGGCAGGTTGTCGCGGCGGTAATACACCGAGCAGGCAGGTTTCAGTATTTCTTTTGAATAAAAGCTGCGGTAAATGTCGTTGTCGATAAAATGGACAATGTCCTTAAAAATAAGCTCATCGGCAACTTTGCGGATGTACCCGAATATTTTTTTGTTATTGAGCCGGTTAAAGAAATCGAAAAGAAAACCATCAGGCAACCCGTTGATCGACCAGACCCAGAAGGGCAAATCGAGCACCCAAAGGTTTTCATGAACATGGCGGAGCGGGGATTTCTGTTTACGTAATACCTCGAGCCGCTGTTTTACCTCGGGTGTGGGTTTATTGCGGTAAATGGTCATTTGGTCGAGTGCACTGTTCACATAAAGAACCCGGTTCCCAACCGCCATTTCGCGGGCAATATCAATGGCATTCGAACCGATAGGAATATCCCAGGGTTGAAGACCGGTAATTATTATATCTCTGCCTTTCATAGGTTCATTTTGGCGTTGTGTAAAACTTTTAGTTGAATTTCCTGCTGATAGCCATGGTTTTCGGGCTCGTTTATTGCCTGATTATTTAAGGGTTATGAAGCTTTTATATCCAGGAAAAGTATTTCTTTTGAAGCACCCCAATAATTGATAACCTTAATTATATCTTCCAGTCGTAAAGGTTTCGAAATGTAATCATCCATTCCTGCTTCCAGGCATTTTTCACGGTCACCCTGCATGGCATTGGCGGTCATGGCAATTATAACAGGTGCGTTATTTTTCCATCGTTCCTTAATTACCCTGGTGGCTTCCAGCCCATCCATTTCGGGCATCTGCACATCCATAAAAATGATATGATAGGGTTTGCGTTTCAATGATTCGATGGTTTCGTATCCATTGGCTGCAAGATCTGTTTTGTACCCAAGCACTTCGAAAAGTTTGCGTACAAGTTTCTGATTTATGAAGTTATCTTCGGCAACAAGTATTTCGAACGGGTATTTTAAGCATGTTGCCTTCAGATCTGATTCTACCTCAACCTGTTTCGA
The DNA here is from genome assembly GCA_002389705.1 of Bacteroidales bacterium UBA4417. GTDB lineage: Bacteria > Bacteroidota > Bacteroidia > Bacteroidales > UBA4417 > UBA4417. The sequence goes on along the minus strand of DGQJ01000089.1, from coordinate 13,312 downwards.
AGGGTTGTTTTCTTCTTTCGAAAACACCGAATATAAAATATCAGCCAGCTGAGAGTGTTTCACGGGTTTGTTCACATAGAAAGAAAACAGTTGCTGCACTTCCGAATTCCGATAATTATAGCTTATGGAGGTGAGCATAATAAGCGGAAGCTGGACTTTGGTAAACCGTTTCCTGATTTCGCGGGCCAGCATTTCTCCATCCATATCAGGCATCTGCATATCCAGTATGGCTACATCGAAATTGTTGCCGGTATTCAGTAATGCCAGAGCTTCTTCGCCCGACGAAACTGTAACAGCTTCAATTTTCCAGTAATCGAACTGCAGTTGTAATATGCGCCTGTTGGTAAAATTATCGTCGACCACAAGCACCCGCTTATGTTGTAGTTGCTGAAGTTTTTCGGAAATATCCAGTGTGTTGGCTGCCTGTGGCTCAAAGTGCGTACGCATGGTAAACCTGAAATCGGATCCTTCTCCGAGTGTGCTTTCAACCCACAGCTTGCCATCCATCAGTAATGCCAGGTTAGCTGAAATAGCCAGGCCCAGGCCCGAACCGCCATATTTTCGGGTTGTGGATGCATCAACCTGGGTAAACGGGGTAAACAGGGTGTCAATTTTATCAGCGGGTATGCCAATACCGGTATCTTTAACCGAGAACTCGAGGATTACGGTTTTGTCTACCTGTTGGCATAGTGTGACCTGTACCAATATTTCGCCCGATTTGGTAAATTTAACCGCATTTCCAAGCAGGTTTACCAACACCTGTCTGAGGCGGAAACCATCGCCGAACACAAAGTCATTGATCTGGGGGTCGATGTAGTAAACGAGTTCGATGGATTTTTCGAAGATCTTGGGTGCCATCAGGTCGAGCACATCCTCAATGCACCTGCGCAGGTCGAAGGCACTTTCTTCGAGCACCATATTGCCGGATTCTATCTTTGAGAAATCAAGTATTTCGTTGATGATATTCAGCAGGTTTTCGCCCGAAGTTTCAATGGTTTCTACCAGTTCGCGCTGGGCAGGCGAGAGGTCTGATTGCATTAAAAGGCTGGTCATGCCTATAACCCCGTTCATTGGAGTGCGTATTTCGTGGCTCATGGAAGCCAGGAAATTGGATTTGGCTTTATCAGCCGAGCGCGCCAGTTCCATGGCTTCTTTAAGTTCGAGTTGTGACATGTGTCGCCTGATGGCCCCGGCAATATTATTACCCAACATGGAGAAAGCTGTTTCTTCTGCAATACTCCAGCTCCGGCCTTGTGTGCAATCGGCAAAGCCGGCAAATCCCCAGAATGTGTTTTCCTGTGGATCCATGATGGGCACTACCACCATCGATTTCACCTGTTGGCGCTCAAGCAGCGGGCGCAGGGTTTTTCCATATTCCTCAATAGGCCCGTTTATGATCTGTCCTTCCTGTATGCGCACAAACCAGCTTGAACTATTGTTTACAGGCAGCTCCTGGTATTCGTCGGCATTCACCAGCGCAGCAATGGTGGGTTGCATCCAGTCGTAGATGCGGATCATCCGTGTAATTTTCTTTTCGCTGCTATAGTCGCTTTTAAAAATAAAAATCCTGTCGAGGTTTGTATGCCTGAGGATAGCCTCGTTGGCCTCGCTGATGGCAGACTGCAGGGTATCATTTGTTAACAGCCGGCTTGATGCTTCTGCCAGCCCGTAGAGTAATTCATTTTGTTCGGCAACTTGCTGCTGCATGAGCCTTCTTTCTGCATTTTCGGCTTCCAGTTGTTTGCGCTGATGGTTGAACCGGGTAACAAGTCCGGCTATCTGGCTGAATTCATCCCTGGATTTTAAAAGTGTTGTGAGCTGTGTCGATTCCCCTTTTTGGAGGCTATCGGATATAATCCTCAACGGAACCCTTACCCACCGGTAAATCAGGTAGAAGAATAAGCCAAGTACAAATACAAGCANNCAGGGTACGGAAGGGTTTCTGATCGAGGCCATGAATCGAAACCTGTGTAATTGTTGAGTTTTCTGTACTTGAATTTTTTACCAGGTAAGATTCAGGTTGAATAGTTATCGAACTTCCGGTTACATGCGATAGTTCGCTAAAAAAAGTCTGATCCCATAGTTTTGTCACAAAGAAAAAGCCATGCTGATCCAGGCTGCGCGAAGTATCAAGTGTACGATGAAGGGTAGCGCCTGATACTTCGAGAATGCCTTTGGGTGTTAGCCGGTAAAAGTGAATAAATCCTGCAAGTGAGGTGCGTTTCAGAATTTCATTTATCTCCGCCGAATCGCCTATTTTACCATTAGCCATGTCGCCAAATTCATATACCAGGCTTTGTTGGAGGTTATAAACAGCCACCGAGTGTAACTTGAACGAATTGATAATGGTGGCAATATTATTCACTGCCCATACCTGGTTTTTTGTATTCAGATTATCAATCAGGTCGTCCCAGTTGGTATAGTCGGTAACAATCTGTTTCAAATCGTCCGACCGCCTATTGATCTCGTTGTTAATAATCAGATCCTGCTGTTCTGAAGCAGACCTCATCATCAGGTTGTTTTGCTTTAACTGTATTTCATTGAAAATGAACAATGAAGCCAGAAATATAACGAGGCTAGAGATGATCAGCAGATAAACTTTTTTTCGAAGAGTCATTATCGGCAATAATTTTTATATGGTGGGAAACAGGAAGCCAGATCAGAACAAAAATAGCCTGAGCAGCCAGAAATGGCTATAGTTGAACACATGCTTTGTTTGTAGCTGAGTGTATATAAAAACTGTAGGCTTCAGGGCTACATTCGTGTAGCTGAAATCGTGATACAGCTTTGCAGAATAATATTGTTTCACACTTCTGTTTCCCGGTCTGAATATTTTTTCGGGCAACCTATTCGGGTTTTGTATCGAAAGTTTCGCTGTTCAGCATCAGGGCCATGGAAGTATAAATCAGCATGCTTGTTGGCATCTGGGCCAGTACTGCATTTCCGTAATTTGCAACCATAATACCAACCATACCCGAAGTGAGCGCAGCNNGATCAGGTTCAATACAAGCCCTACCACGCCCAACTCGACCCATACCAGCACATAGCCGCTATCGGTTGCTACCTGCGAGAGGTAGGCATTGGGCAAATAACGCTGCGCTTTTACGCCTCCATGCCCCACGCCTCCGCCGAATGGCCTTGAAGCCAGGTATGTTTTCAGTTTTTTCTGGTTGGCAAGGCGCACCTGCAACGATGCATCGTTCGGGTCGAAGGCGGTTCGCATACGGCGTATCTGTGCATTGCCCTGCCCGATGGAGGTGTATTTAAAAAATCCATACACCAGCAGCAACACAAAAAATCCGGCTATCATAACCCCTTTGTTTTTACGCAGGAGAAAAAAGGTCGCAAACCCTGCCAGCGGAACACTTATGGCGCCGCGTGTTCCCGAAATGATCATGCCATACAACCCGAAAACGGCTACAATCAGAAAGAACAATTTACTTTTCCAGTTTTTCTGGGCCATAGAAACTATGGCCGCCACCACTGCCGAATATGCCTGGTTAGCGCCGAACTGGCCTGCATCACTCAAAAAGGAAAATGCCCTCAGCCTGCCGAATAAAATATGTGTTTTCGCATTTCCATCATTCAGCCACTGGCTTTCCCATGGATCAACACCAATATTAACCTGCATGATTCCCTTTAAGGTAGCCAGCAGCGAGAAAAGACCCCACAATACAAAAATGATATTCAGCTTCCGGTTGGTATCAATAAAAAGCAGGGTTAGCGGCACTATCAGCATCATGTACAATCCAATCCCCCGACCCGAAAACCAGGCGGCCATGCTCCGGGCTTCGGGATTCACCACCTCAAATAAGGTATACCCAAACCAGATTGCCGATAATAAAGTGATATCTTTTTTCGCAGGAGCCCAGTTTACCCTGTCGTTGAAACGGTTAAAAATTAAAGCAAGGTAAGTTAATACCAGGATGCCATCCATGGCCAGGCCCACCTGCACACCCCTCGCGTAACGGCCTATACCCAGCAGCACAAATCCAAAAACCAAGGCCGTATACAACCCGATTATTGGTTTCCAGAATAGCAGGTAGAAATACAAAAAAACAAAAGGAAGCATCAGCAAGCCCAGTCCGCCAACCAATCCCATTTTACTGGTTACCACGGCCGATGCAGCAACCAGGAGTACAAGCAGCAACAAGTATCCAGGCGACTGTAACCGGTCGGAACCGCTTGCGCTGTCAAATGGATTGAGTGTCTCCTGCATGGCTTGTTTTTAACGCGGTTATTTATTTATGCTCAGGCTGATTTATGGACTGGCCTCCTTAGTACTTTATCGAACATCGATTTATAAAATCCAATGCCATTGCTGAATATCCGGAGATAGTTAAGCGAAAGTTCGCGGCTGAAATAATAAAATCCCACCCAAATGCCGATGATTGTAAAAAGGATGGAACCAACGGCTACCAGCGCCAGCGATTTGAAAATAAAAATAGCCACCAGGTCGCCGGCAATATTAAATATCACCATGTAAAGTACTTTCAAGGCATTGATGTTTGGTTTGTTGATACTGTCGAGCCCAATGCCGGTCATACGGTCGATGGGTAGCAGCAGCCCGTACAACGAGAAAATACGAACAATATTGGCGGTATTGAACCCGGTGACGGGGTCGGTTCCCAGGTACTGCTGTCCACCAAGAATCAGTACGAAGAAATCGGCAAAAACAAAGGTAAACAGACTGATGCCTACAAACAGGTAGCTCATGGCTCCCGAGTAGGTATAAAACAACTCCTTTACTTCCTGCACTTTGCCTTGTATGCTTGCTTTCGACATTTTTGGGAAAGCTGTTGCCACAAAACTGCGCAATGGGATTTGCTGCAATTCGGTAAGTTTCATCGGGATACTGTAAAGTGCCACTGCAGCCGTTCCTAACGGGCTGATGCTGATAATCAGTGTATCGGCACTCCGCAGCAGGTTTGTGCCTATAAGTGTAAAGGTGGTGTATTTGCCGAAATCGAGAATCGTCCGGTTAGTTTCTTTTGTAGCCTTGCGCAGGTGTTTTAACCCATCCCAACCGGCCAGCATACAAATGGCGGAGGTAAGCAGGTTCACAATCAGCAGGGCCCATACCAGCTGTGGCAACGTCATTTGCAGGAAGAGATAATTTATCAGCAGCACCACGAAAAACCCACCGCTGTTGATGGCTTTCACTAAAAACAACTTGCCGAATTTCTGATCGGCCTGCATTATAACCAGTGCCGTGTTGTAAGGCAGGTTAATGATGGCCAGCAGCGGATACCAGGTAAAAAACAGTTCGTAACCGGTTCGCTGTATGGGCCCGGTAAAAGCCATGTGGCACAACATCAAAATAATGCAAATTAAAAGCGTGGCAACCAGCCCGATAAGCCCGTTGGAGCCAATATATTTTAGCCTGTCGTTATCATTGGCGCCTGACAGGTAGCGGATAATGGCCGTATTGGTAATTCCAAACCTGAACATTTCGATAAACGAACCTGACGATATAAACAGCACCCACTGCCCGAACACATCAATAGGGAAACTGCGCGCCAGCAAAGCAAAGCCTGCAAACCCGAAAAAGGCAATGGTCAGGTTGCCTGCCAGCGACAGGAAATTATCCTCCCTGATTATCTTTATGAAGGTTGATTTCAATCTGCTGTATGTTAAAGATGGTTCTGCGAATGGAATTGAAACCTGAAAAAGTTTTTCAGCATACGCCTCAACAGGCTTCTGTTTTTAGGCAGTTCGCCCAATACCGATTCAACCACCTGTAGTTTTACCCCGTTAAGCATGTAATGCGTTTGATGGGTGGTAAGTTTCATCAGCACATCGAGGGCCGACTGATCTGCTTCTGTCCATGTTCTGTTCGAGCGGCATACCAAAACCGGTAAATCAACTGAAGGTACCAGATTCACCGGGTATGCGTGATAGAGCAGCGCCGGGATTTCGATAAACACATAATCGGGCTCAAATGCCAGGTCATACGCGTTTTGCCGGAGTATTTCGATGTATCCGGTTACAGGATCAAGGTTGTTAAAAATTTCGTATTCCAGGTAATGGCCTTTCTCAAGGTAATCCGCCGGATTTGCCAGCATGGGGCTGTTGTTATCAATCCTGTTATCCTCATAACCCAGCAGTTTGTTTATAAATGAAGTCTTTTTCTGAGGCTGGTTACCGGCGCTGTTGAGCGCTGTTGGCTCAGCCATTGCTGCATCCATGTTATTTCCTGAGGTAAGCTGTGCGGTTGGCTTATAATTCAGCAAAAGTACTTTTTTGCCTCTTGAAGCCAGCTTTTGGGCCAGGTTGCCGGCAAGCATGGTTTTCCCTTCCTGTTTTTGTGTACTGAAAAACAACAGTGTTTTTGGGTTATTGCCAGAGGCGGCGGTTCGGAGGTACAATTCAATATGCTGAATTGTAATTTCGAGCAGGCGGCTGGTAATGAACGGGAAATTTTTACAACCGCTTTTCAGCAGCAGCTTAGGCATTACACCCATGAAAGGCAATTTGAGCAATTTGGCCGCTTTTGCTGTATTCTTTAAGGTGTCGTCGAAATACTCCATTACCAGTATGCTTCCTGCTACAAGCATAAATCCGAACAGGGCTGCAACAATTACAAGTATCTTGCGCTTGGTCGATAATGGCGATAAGGGGTAGTAGGGAGGGTCTACGGCTTTGATGTTCGACGACAGTTCGTTATCCTGCATTTTGAGTTTGGCAAGGTTAAGCCCATGCAGTATTTCAAGGAATTCCTGTTCGGAGACTGAGATTTCGCGCTCAATACGTTTTATGTTGGCACCGGCAGGAGCGTAAATGGCGTATTGTTTCTGAAATTCCTTGATGCGTTCGGCAAGCACCCCGATGCCTGCTTTCACATTTTCGGCTTCTATCACGTTGTTAATCCAGTCGTTAAGAACAGAGCTGATGGGCAAACCGTCAGTAGTATAGCCATATTTATACAGTTCGCTTACGGCACCTTTTATTTCATCTTTCAGATCATCGGCCTGGGCTTTGAGTTGTGCCAGGTTTTGCCGGTCCTTGCTTTCGGGCATGGTTTCGGCTGCGGCAATGCGGTAGTTAAGATCGCCAAGCTGCCCCTTTTTTTCCAAAATTTTTGTGCTCTTAAGCTGTATTTGTTGCTGTATGTTAAGTTTTTCTTCCAACCGCCTAATTCCGGCATCTATACCGGCCAGCTTAATTTTCTTGTTATTGTATTCAACATCAAGGTCTTCCTTCACTACGGCCACAGCCTTACTTTGTTCGTAGTAGTTAATGATGTTGTTGGCTTTGTTGAATTCGAGCAGTTTATCTTCCGCTATTCTGAGCCTTTCGGCAGCAAGTTTGAGCTGGTGCTCGAAATATTTTATAACTGCATCGGAGCGATTTTCCTTTATGTTTTTATAATTCCTGATGCACACTTCGGTAAGCAATGCCAGTGTTTGCTGGCAGATCCCCGGATCGTCGGCTTCGTAATCCAGTTGCACCAGGTCGCTGTTGGCAATACGTTGCGCTTTTACTGACGAAATATCTTTGAACGAATAATGCGCGTTGGGGAAATTAAGCAGTTTGTATACAAAATTGGTATCGCTGCTTTCCATCAGGTTGGTGAGGTTAATCACGGTGCGCTCATACGCGGCCTGGTCAATACTGGGCGGGAACAGGTGCAAATTACTGGCATCGGCAAAATTTTGAAACGAAAACGAATCGCTCAGGGCCTGTAAACGGTTGTAGGTACTGTTTTCGGCAAGGGTATCCGTTGTTTTTTCGACGGGATTTATTTTTTTAGCCACCAGGCGATAAATGTATGGAGGAGTGATGCGTTTGAGCTCAGCATACGATTTGGCCGAAATATACTTTGGATCAGGTTTGCCCAGGAGCAGGTGCTGTGCCAGCAGACGAATGGCAACTTCCTGCTGGGTTTCGCGCGATTTTATAACATTGATAAGGTTATCGAAAGAGGTATTATTTGCAAAAAAATTAAACGATTTATCCATCTCAACACTCGATCCTGATGCAATGCCGGTATAAAGCGTGGTTGATGACGAATATCTCCAGTTTGGATTACGGGTGAGCATAATCACCAATGCAGCCAGCACCGCCGGTGCAAGTACAAGCAGCACTATGTGTTTTCGTAAAAGCCTGATCAGATCAATTATTTTCATTGGTGTTGTTTGTTGAAGTTGGGGCACCTATGCTGAATCCTATTATTTCTTCGAGTATCATATATGCCGTTACATAATCAGTGCGGGCTGTTTCATAATCGGACTCATTGCGGGCAACGATGTCGGAAATGCGGGCATATTCAGTTACTGAAACTACACCGTTCTGAAATTCTTTTTCAACCATTTCCATGTTTACCCGGGCAGTACTTAAATTTTTCGACCTGATTTTCAGCAGTCTTTGTTTCAGCAGTACATCGTTATATTGTTTTATAACCAGTTGGGTTACTTCGTCGCGTTGAGCTTCGGCCATGCTATGTGCCTGGTCGAGCTCCGACTGAGCCATGCGCACCTGGTTTTTGCGGTTAACCAAATCCTGTAAGGGAAATTTGATGTAGGCCCCTACACCATAATTGGTTTGGCTGCTCCGGGTGGCGAGTACCGAAGGCGACTGTCCCTCTGAAGTATTGGTCGAAAAATTATCGAAAGTTCCGTAACGGATATCGGCCTGCAAGCCAATGTTGCGGGTCCAGTAATTCTGGTACGATTTCAGGTTACATTGTTTACCAATAATACCTTCTTCGCGGAAGCGCACCATGGCATTGGTTGCTAATGCAGAGTCAATCATTACGCTTAATGGCGGAAACACAGCGTTCGGGTTGATATTGGCGGGATTTGCATCAACCGTATTTTGTGCCTGGGCATTACACAAGCTGCTGTAAATCAGGCCTGCCGAAAGAAGTATGATATTAATCAGTTTCATCAAAATACATTTACTTATTGCTCCAAAAAGTGTTATACTGTATCTTTCTGGAAAAGTGCCGGAATGGTTCGCAATATTAATTTTATATCATACCATAACGAATAGTTTCCATTCACGAAATTGTCGGCATATTCGTTATCAAGGCGTTTGCGTTCATCTTCCGACATCACGCCACCACGCCCCCTGAGTTCAACCTGCCATAAACCAGTTATACCGGCAGGTGCCAGAAACCGCTTCGAAATGTATCCCAGGGTGAGTTGCTCAGCTTCATAAACCGGAAGCGGGCGGTTGCCCACAATAGACATGTCGCCTTTCAATACATTAATAAGTTGCGGAAGCTCATCAATACTGGTATTGCGGATTATTTTCCCTACACGGGTAATCCGCGGATCGTCGACAATTTTTATAAATGCCGATTTCGATCTGGCAACTTCCTTTTTCTGCGTGTTGAACCAGTCGTCGCAAATGGTATGTGACCCGATATGCAGCAATGGGGAACAGCTTTGTCCTTCGGGAAGCAAGGCACAGCGGGGGCAAGGTTTTTCAAAATCAATTTCCGATTGCTCCGAAATTGGTTTGTACTGGTTTTTATCTTTTGCAAGCTTGTTCAATTCGGCATCGGCCCCCACCCGCATGGAGCGGAGTTTGTAAAAGTCGAATGGCTCGCGGCCCACGCGTTTCGATATATAGTAAACCTTTCCTTTCGACTCAAGCCTGATGGCAATAATGACCAACAGTAAAACGGGCGACAGGGCAATTAATGCAACCGAGGCCACTACAATATCGAAAATTCGCTTCGATAAAGGCATTACATACTTGTGCTGGTTGTGATCAGAAACGGATTCGATCATAGTATCAGGCGACTTTTTACGATATTCAGTCAGGAATAATACCCGGCTCAGCAGATCGTTAACTGATGGAAGGGGCAACACATAATAATCGTCAATTCGCTTTAAAAATGCGTCCTTGTAGGTTGTTGCTTTAAACTCATGCGAAAGAAGTATAAATGCTACCCGGTTCATTTCCTGGTATTTGCGGATATATTCGTGCAGTTCGAAGGATGTGCCCCCCGAAAATATTGCTTCGCAAAGTATGGCATCGGGATGTGGCCCTGATTTGAGCGTATTAACCGCCTCGAGCATATTACTTGCCACTTTAAGTGTGATGCGCTTGTCGTTACCCAAAGCAGTAATGCTGTGAGCCGAGGTACCTATATATAAAATCAACGTTACTTTTTCCATGTTAAAAATCAGGTTGTGAAGTGCTATTGTTTGTATTGCAACCACCTCTACCTACCACACCATGGCATAATGGATTGGCTTCAGGTTTTTGAGTATTAGCTCGCTCAGTTCTTCCGGGTTAAAAGGTTTTGCCAGGAAATCCTGGGCGCCAATCCGGTAGCATTTTACACGTTCTTTGCTGCTTTCAACACCCGAGAGCATAATAACCGGTGTATGCCTGGTATACCCGCGCTGCCGTACTTTTTCGAGAAATTTGTACCCATTAATATTGGGCATCTGCAAGTCGCAGATGATCAGGTCGGGGAGGTTTCCTTCCAGCCACTCAAGCGCTTCCTGTCCATCGCTTTTGCATATTACATCATAATTTTTCGAAAGAAAATTTTCCAGCAATAGTCGGATACTCAGCTCGTCATCAATTACTAAAATCTTGTTTTTCATGGTTGAGTTTTTTTGAGAATATGCAGTGTCTAAGCGTTCGTGTAGTGGTAGTTTCGAATTATTTTTTTTAAAAAGCCTGCTCGTCGGGCACTATGTCAGGGCAGTTAAGAGTGCTAGCCAATAGCAGGTTTATTAAGGTATTGGGTGCACAGAACAAAATTATGGTGAAGCGTTTGTGACGGCTATAGCTGAATAAGCACTATTTGTGTAGTGATTTTTTAACAAATGTTGTAGTCGGGAGTAATGGTATGTTGTAGTTGGAAGTACGACAGTTACTGATCCGGGCATGTTAAAACAGTACTCCGAACTCATATAAATGATATATTACCGGGAAATTTGCCTGCAGCATTCTGGGTGAAACCCTTTCGTGCTTTTTTAGCTTACTGGAGATTATTTGATAAATGTTTTAAGTCCAAACAGGCAGCAGGATACAAATTAATGTTTACATGTATTTTATATTTCTGGAATAACCGTTGTTTCTGAAATTGAAAATAACGGAATAAAATTCATAATACAGGCTTTGCAAACCAGCGTAAAAAGCTGGCCGGGAGCAAAAGCTTTGTATTGGTTTCGGCGTATTAAATTCCAGAAGTACAGCAATATAGAGAGTGTCTGTAGCAAATTGACCTACAGGCATTCATGCTTAAGTACTACAATGTTTATGCGAACCTAACTACAGCCAAAATACGATTTGCGCTATAGACCAGGATTGTATTTCGGGTTATTTTTGCGTTTGAACTTCTGCAAATATGTTTCCCTGCCAGATATTGTAAATAGTAAGTAACGTGCGAATCCTGAAATACGTTGTTTCTCTGGTAAAGTTTCCCGGTGGAAATATTACAAATCAGCCTCTGAATAATTAAAAATAAAATATACCATAGTACGAATAAAAGTCTTGTAAACATGAAGGTTGCAATCGTTGGAAGCGGATATGTAGGCCTGGTTACCGGAACCTGTTTTGCCGAAGTAGGTATTGATGTTACCTGTGTGGATATTGATGCCAAAAAAATCGAGAACCTGAAGAACGGAATTATCCCCATTTATGAGCCGGGGCTCGAAGAGATGGTTCACCGGAACATGAAAAAAGGCCGGCTTCAGTTTACTACCAGTATGGCCGAAGCGCTTGTTGACTGCGAAGTGCTTTTTAGCGCAGTTGGAACACCGCCTGACGAAGACGGCAGCGCCGACTTGCAATATGT
>DGQJ01000089.1:1367-1504 GCA_002389705.1 Bacteroidales bacterium UBA4417 | reverse complement strand
GCCGCTGTCGACGATTTTCTGAAACCCGACCGCATTGTGGTGGGGCTCGATTCTCCCAGGGCCGAAGAACTCATGAAAAGTTTGTACAAACCATTTACCCTCAACGGGCACCCGGTTATTTTTATGGACATCACCTC
>DGQJ01000089.1:0-1358 GCA_002389705.1 Bacteroidales bacterium UBA4417 | reverse complement strand
CGTAAAGGCATTGGATCCGATTCGCGCATCGGCAATAAATTTATCTATCCTGGTATCGGTTATGGAGGATCGTGTTTCCCGAAAGATGTAAAAGCCTTAATACATACCGCCGCCGATTACAACTACAAACTGCGTGTGCTGCAGGCTGTTGAAGATGTAAATGACGACCAGAAATCAGTGATGCACTTCAAGGTGCTTAAACACTTTAACGGCGACCTGAATGGGAAAACCGTGGCACTCTGGGGACTGTCGTTTAAACCTCAAACCGACGATATGCGCGAAGCGCCTGCACTGGTGCTGATCCGCAAATTCCTGGCCGCAGGCGCAAAAGTAAAAGCATACGACCCTGTAGCCATGCTCGAGGCTCAGCGCATACTGGGCGATACCGTTGAGTATTCGCAGGATCAGTACGAAGCCCTGATTGATGCCGACTGCCTGGTGCTGGTAACCGAATGGCCCGAATTTAAATTTCCTAACTTTAACATTGTGCGCAAGTTACTGAAAGAACCTGTTGTGTTCGACGGGCGGAATATTTATGAGCTTGCCGAAATGAAGCGCAAAGGATTTACCTATTATTGCATAGGTATCGATACTACCCGCTAAGTCCAACATGCTGAAGCCGGGAGCCTGATTAAAGGTTCCTGGTTTTCAGCACATTTCTTAACAGTAAGCAATAAATACTAAAGTGTAATGATCAGGAAAAAGGTTTTAGTTACAGGCGGCGCGGGGTTTGTAGGATCACACCTGTGCGAACGGCTGCTGAACGATGGCCACGAAGTAGTTTGCCTCGATAACTACTTTACAGGTCAAAAACAAAATATAGTTCACCTGCTCGATAATCCTTTTTTCGAACTTATCCGGCACGATGTTACCATGCCTTTCTTCATCGAAGTGGATGAAATTTACAACCTGGCTTGCCCGGCCTCGCCCATTCATTACCAGTACAATGCCATCAAAACCATGAAAACCTCGGTAATGGGGGCAATAAACATGCTGGGCCTGGCAAAACGCATAAAGGCAAAAATACTGCAGGCGTCAACCAGCGAAGTGTATGGCGATCCGCATATACATCCGCAGGTGGAAAGCTACTGGGGACATGTAAATCCTATTGGCGAAAGGGCCTGTTACGACGAAGGAAAGCGTGCCGCCGAAACACTTTTCGTGAACTATCACAAGCAAAACAACGTGCGTATTAAGATCATACGCATCTTTAATACCTATGGGCCACGGATGCATCCCAACGACGGCCGCGTGGTTTCCAATTTTATTGTTCAGGCGCTCAGGGGCGAAGACATCACCATTTACGGCGATGGAAGCCAGACCCGTAGTTTTCAGTATGTCGACGACCTGGTGGAAGG
>DGQJ01000016.1 GCA_002389705.1 Bacteroidales bacterium UBA4417 | reverse complement strand
CGTTTCAAGCCTGCGGCGTTTCAGGCTTCGCGTTCAATACCTTCGGTGTTTGAGGTTTCAATGTTTCATTCCGGATAATTATCGCATTATCGCATTAACACATTAGCACATTAACACATTTTCAAATTTTCAAATTATCCCATTTTCAAATTATCCCATTATCAATAAAACACTTCCACCTTTATTCCCATTGCTTCAACCCTTTTGGCCAGTGCCTGGAACTCTGCTTCGGGTACTTTTTCCAGTGTGCGGTACGGGGTTTGCCTGTCGATAGGATAAAGCATGACCAATTTTGGGTTAATTTCACGTATATGCCCAAGCCACAGCGCAAGTTCTGCTTCAGTTGTGTTATCTACTGTTTTTCCGTCTACTTCGCCACGTACAAGCATGGTTTGTATGGTTAGGTTACCGCCAAAACTTTTCAGGTTCTTAACCACCTCTGCGAGGGTAAGTGGATGGGTTGGCCGATTGATCGACTGGAATGTGGCATCGGTGCCGGCATCCAGTTTAAGCACATTGTTATCGATTTTTAGAAGTGCCCTTTTTACTGCCGGCCGGTCGAGGCGCGTAGCGTTTGAAAGCACGGTGATTTTTGCCTTTGGGAAAAATTCATTACGCAGGCGTATGGCGTTTTCAATAATATTTTCAAAATCGGGATGAAGCGTAGGTTCGCCATTTCCGGCAAAAGTAATGTTGTCGGGGATAAGCCCGCCCGAATTCAAGGCTACAAAACGGTTGCGCAGCGAAGTATTGATTTCTTCGGCAGTAAAGAGTTTGTTTTTCTCTTTTTTGTGATCTTCATTCAGTCCGCATTCGCAGTACACACAGTTGAACGAGCACATTTTGCCATGCAGCGGCAAAAGGTTGATCCCGAGTGAAACCCCGAAACGACGGCTTTTTACCGGGCCAAAAACAATTTCATCAAACAAAATTCCGGACATAATCTACATGCTGCTTTTTACAATACAATCTGCTGCAACAAGGATGCAAAGGTACATTAAGTAACTTTCGTAAAGGTAAAAAGCCAAAAAATGATGATGCCGTGTTAAAAATCATGAAACCTGTAAATTTTCCTGCGCCAGGAGCAGGGTAGTCAATCCTCAAAAAGTACCGGCGAGAACCCGGAGCCTGCATGCTGGCATTGTTCTGTTTTTCAGCAATTAAAGTAAATTCAAAGCTCATGCTTAACTTTCCGAAAGCTGGTTTAGGGTGCTTTTTTGGCAAAAGGCGAAGTGCGATCTGTTAATAATTCATGGATAAATACTACTTTTGAGTACTTAAATCCATATTCTGATTCCGAATGCTCACCATCAACCAGATAAAAGCCCCTATAGCTTCCTATATCGAAGAGTTTGAAAAGCATTTCCGCGATTCGATGAAAAGCCCGGTTCCGCTTCTCAATACCATCACCCGTTACATCATAAAACGAAAAGGCAAGCAGATGCGGCCTATGTTTGTTTTTTTCTCGGCCAAGGTTTGTGGTGAAGTGAACCAAAGCACTTTCCATGCGGCTTCGCTTATTGAACTTCTGCATACCGCCACATTAATTCACGACGATGTAGTCGACGACTCGAATGAACGCCGCGGATTTTTCTCGCTCAATGCCCTTTGGAAAAACAAAATTGCCGTGCTGGTTGGCGATTACCTGCTTTCGCGCGGCTTGTTGCTCTCATTGGAAAACGAAGAGTATCATCTCCTGAAAATAGTTTCGAACGCCACCCGCGAAATGAGCGAAGGCGAGTTGTTGCAGATTGAAAAAGCACGTAAACTCGATATTGAAGAGCCGGTATATTTCGAAATTATACGCAAAAAAACCGCATCCCTCATTGCTTCCTGTTGTGCTGCCGGCGCCGCATCGGTGGGTGCCGATGCCGAAACTATTGAAAAAATGAGGCTTTTCGGCGAATATGTGGGTATCGCTTTCCAGATTAAAGATGATCTTTTTGACTACGAAAAGAGCCTGGATACCGGTAAGCCGAATGGCAGCGACATCAAAGAGAAAAAAATGACCCTGCCGCTGATTTATATGCTCAATAACATGACCTGGAACGAAAAACGCCGGGCAATGAATATCGTGCGCCGGCATAATAACGAGCCGCAAAAAGTAGCTGAACTGATTGCAACCGTGAACAATAGCGGGGGGATAAAATATGCCACCGAAAAAATGCGCGAATACCAGCAAAAGGCCATAGCTTTACTCAATACCATGCCCGAAAGCGACTCGCGCTGTTCACTTGAGCAACTGGTTATGTTCACTACCGAACGTAAGCATTAATCCCCAAGCCGGACAACACCGGAGCGTGCTTATCCCCAATCCTGAAACTGCTGTACTTTGCCGGCAGATGTGGTAATGGGCGTGTTAAAGCTAAAATTTTAATGCCCAGGCATTAGTACGACAACAATATTTGTTTTCAGCGTTATTTAAATACTGATATTTCAAAATTCACCAAGATGAGAATTGCCTGCATACTGGCTATCGCCGCACTGTTATCAACAGCCGTTTCGGCCCAGGTTACTGTTGAACGCTATTCGAACGGAAGTAAACGCGCCGAAGGCAAGCTTGTGGACGGACAGCGCGAAGGTACCTGGTACGAGTTTAACCTGAAAGGCATCAAAATAGCTGAAGCTAATTATGTAAACGGGGTTAAGGAAGGTAAATATACCGAGTGGCACCCGAATGGGAAAAAAATGTTCGAAGGCGCTTTTAAAGCCGGCAAATTAAACAGCATGGTTACTTCGTACAGGGCCGATGGCAGCATCGAAGAAAAGGGCCGCTTTACCGACGATCTCCGCGACAGTGTTTGGATGTTTTACCATCCCAATGGCACGGTTGGCAGTACAGGCAGGTTTGTAAAAGGTAAACTGGAAGGCATTTGGAAATACTTTTACGAGGATGGCGCCAAATGGAAAGAAGGAGCATTTGCCAGCGATGAAAAAACAGGCTTATGGACTTTTTGGTATACCGACGGGCATGTGCATCATACCTGTGTGTATGCTGATAATAAGGAAACCGGGGTTTGGAAGGCCTGGTTCCCGAATGGGCAGATAAAGGACTCCGGTGCTTATGCGAATGGTAAATTGAACGGTGAATGGCGTGGCTGGTACGAAAACGGGAAACTTCAGTATATTAATTATTATAAATCAGGAAACCAGGATAGTACAAGTAAAATATGGTACCCCAACGGAAAGTTGAAATCAGAAGGATCCTATAACCTTGGGTTGAAAAACGGGGCCTGGAAAGAATGGTACAACAGCGGACAACTCAGTGAATCAGGAAGCTGGGTAAACGGGGAGCGCCACGGATACTGGGTATATTATGATGGATCCGGAATTAAAATAAAGGAGGAGAATTTCGACCTGGGCAAACCCGAT
>DGQJ01000280.1 GCA_002389705.1 Bacteroidales bacterium UBA4417 | reverse complement strand
GCCATTTCAGAAATTTTGCCATTTTATGCTTTTTTTAAAATGCAAAATTATGGAAACTACCAATACCGATGCAGTTAAGAGTAGTAAAGCTTATAACTTATTTGCAAAACTGCACTAGGCGCTGCTTTTTGCTTTCGCGATGAAGGCTGACGACCGGCTTTGGTAATATTCGCGTAATTTAAATGCTTCCGCTGACTGCGTTTTAATGATCCTTCAGAATAAAAATACCCAAATCAGACGCTATTAAATTTATTTACAGTTTTTTGTAATAAATTCATCCCAAAACTTACTTTATACGAAACACACCCAATATGCGATCTGAAAAAGATGAATTCCTCGAAATCCTCTCGAATTACCAGGGAATTTTACACAAGGTCAGTTTTATCTACTTCAAAAATAAAGCGGATCGGGAGGATAATCTCCAGGAAATCATATACCAGCTCTGGAAATCATTCCCGGGTCTTAAAAACCATCATAGCATCGGGTCGTGGATTTATGCCGTATCGATAAACACTTCAATATCAAGGATTAAAAAGAGCGCGCGCATTGAGTACAGGGAAACAATTCCTGAATTGCCCGACCAGGCGAATGTATTTGATGAGATGTTGATGAATGAATCGTTACAACTGTTGTTAAACGCTATTTATAAGCTCGATGAAGTGTACAAATCAATTATGCTCCTTTACCTGGAGGAAAAAAGTTATGACGAAATAGCGGAAATAACCGGCATATCGAAGTCGAATGTGGGGGTAAGAATTATCAGGGCAAAAGAATTGCTGAAACAGGACTTAACAAAATAAAGCCATGGAAAACAACGAATTACAAAAAATATGGAAGACTTTTGATACTGAGATCCAACAGAAATCGAAAGCTGAACTCAATTTGCTGCTAACTTCAAAAACCAGGCAAACCTTGAATAAGTTCCTGGTAATTATGGGCATTTCAATCGCGGTAAGTACCGGGCTGTTGATTTACTTGGCAATCACTTCGCTGCAGCGGCAAACCGATCAGTTGTTTTTAATCAACAATGCCGCGCTTGCAATGATTACAATTATATCGCTGGTATCCGGTTTGCTGGGCTGGTATAAATTGCAAAACAACAAATACAACCAACCCTTAAAAAACTGGTTAGAGGAACGCATACTCATCCTAACTAAATGGCTGACAGGCAGATTCAGCAAATTATATATTTTCCTGATTCCTGTACTTTACGTGTTAATAGTTTTGTCCATTCATGTGTATTTTGAGCATAAACCATTTATGGAGGTACTGCATACCGAAGAATCCGTGATCGGGCTGATAGTAGCTGCCCCGGTTGGACTTTTCGCTTCCTATTTTGCGGTGCGGAAATTCCGGAAATACCAGTTAAAAAATCTCGATTTTCTGAAAGACCTGTACACACGTCTGTGTAAAGCGGATTAAGGATTGGCTGCCGGGTTGGTTGATAGTTTTATGATATTGGTCGTATTTATACACAACGGTTTCTTGCTATGCCCAGTAGCCGTTTTGCGGGCTTCGTCAATGTCCAAAGGTACAATGTTTTTGCAGGCAACAAGGGTTCAAGTTTCTTTTTCATAAGCCATTGAGCATAGGTGCTGTTAGCAACATGATTTATATTAAGCTACTAAATAACTCGATTCTCTATACAATACAAGTCCATCTAAAACAATATCTTTACTCTAGAACATTCTGTTTTCAGGGATAAAATATTTTCTTATTGTTGTTAAATAAAAAATTACTGTTTCCTCGCCATAATTTTTTTGTCACCAACTATAAAGCCCCCAAATGCAGAAAACAAAGTAATTAATGTTGTTACAATTTCTCTTCTAAAGTTAATATCTATAAATAGTATGACTATTAGAGGTATCATTACAATCAGGAATAAAATACCTGCAACAATGATATTTGTATGCTCACCGGTTGTTCTATCTATCCAACTTTGAATAGGTTCTCTGTAAGGTGCTCTTTTTGCTGTTTCTCTTCTTTGAGGAGCCATATGTTTTAATTTTCATCATTATCCAAAATACTTGGTATTGAACCAAACATTCCTTTCAAATAACCATTTCTAATGTCTAGATCAAATCTGACTTTAAAATCACTGAGAGGATACATTTCTGTTGATTTCTCAATGCTCTTTTTAANNATTTCATCTTGTCTTAGTAAATTTAGGTCTAAAAGTTCCGTTTGATGTGTTGAAAAAATCAATTGTCCTTTTGAGTTTTTGTTAAGTTCAATGAGCAATTTAAGCATTGCTTCTAAGAGTTTTGGATGAATACTCTGTTCTATTTCATCAACAAATATAACATAATCCTTCTCATAAATGCTACTTAGAGCAGGCAATAAACCTAATAACCTAATTGTGCCATCAGATTCGTCTTTAATCGAAAATTCTACTAACTCTTTTTCATTATTCTCGTGATATAATTTTAATTCACCAACTACAGGAACATTTTTTTCGTTGTAATAAGCTCCATAAATAGTTCCTTGTTCATGCCCCCATTNNCTTCTTTTATTTCAATTTTATCTATTCCGATATCAGTGTTAGTAAGGATCTTCTTAAACTTATATCCAGATATTGGATCATCTTTGAATCCATTAATTATTCCTTTGATACCTGTATTTGGAGTAATTATGCATAAAGTTTTATCAAACCATTCATATGCATCCTTAATATCTTTTAAATCTTTATTATATCCTTCAAATAAAAATGGTTGATTACCACGAAGTTCTCTTTGATAGATTCCCAAAGTAATTTTTTCCTCCAATCCTGTAAAAAATGTTTCATTGAAAACAAGTTCAGATTTCAATGATTCTGGGTCTGTATTTCTAGTGAAAACTAATTCATCAGTATCTTTATTTCTAATGTAAAGCCACTCCTCAAATATCAAATTTTCATTATACTTGATTGAATATGAGTAAACTTTATTTTTATGCAGAAATTCTATTTCAAACTCAGTAGGCAATCCTATTGATTTTTTATCAAGGCGAAACGGAGTAAATGGAATTAAAGCCTCTTTTGACTTTGTTCCATTAACAACTAACTTCTGTAAAGCATACAAAGCTAATAGGAAGTTTGATTTCCCTGCAGCATTAGCTCCATAAATAGCAGAGTACTTCATTATTTTCTGTTCTTCAAACATATATACATGATTCTCATGTCTTTTGTATGTACCTGCTAACATGTTAAACTCGATCTTTTGATTGAAAGATCTAAAGTTCTTGATAAAGATTCTTATAAACATGGCTCAATTTTTTTACAAATATAACACAAAAATCGCCAGTGTGACATTTTCACGTGAATTTTTCACACGATCTCTATATTGTCTCAAAAGCAACAAAATTTCATAATAATAGAACCTCAATAGTTTAATTGACTATTATTATTTTGCCATTTGTTACTTAGGTATCCATATGGATATCAATTCGTGAAATTTCTGACACTTGTTGCCAACTCCAGAATACCAACAACTATATCCCACTTTTATCTGAAAGTCATTCTGCCTGTTTACAATTTCAAATCGGTATTAAAGTATGCAAGCTTTAAAGTTAGAAATATAATAAAGGCTTACTACCTACCCTATGCTTTCGGTAAGCGGCAAACCGTACTCTTCCACCATGCGGATATCCAGTTTTTCGAGCGCATCGAGTATTGGATTGTAAATACCGGGCAACACGGGGCGGAATACGCCTTTTTCAACAATCTGTCCGCCAAGGATCATTTCGACGCCAATGGCCGCANNAGGATCATTTCGACACCAATGGCTGCAGGCAGCGCCACAGTGCGGGCTACCGAGGTATCGGTGGCGGGGGTTCCGAAATCGAGCATGCGCGAGCGGATTACCTCGCGGCTGTCATCGGGATACGCAGCCACGAAGGTATGTTGCATCACCACCATATCGCGTTCGGTTTGCCCGAGTTCCATTTTCGCGATCATCAGGTCGCTGGTAACTTCGTAAGGCGAATCTTCGATGCGGTTTACAGGCATTTCGCTGAACAGGCCAAGCCACTCCATGGCATCCAGCGCGTAAGCATCAGCCGGCAGGCCCAGGTGCGCGGCCACTTTGCCCCGGATGCCGCCGGGGTTGTCGGCACCAATCAGCATGGCCATAAAGCCGGCATAGGTTTTACCTTCGAGCGGCATTTTATCGTACGAAATCAGGTTGAGCTGTTTCATGGCGTGCAGCGTTTCGCACCAGCCTTTGTATCTGAAGGTGCCGCGCTGAATGGTTTTTACCTCGGGAATGCCATAAATATCGATATACGATATCGAATCGCGGTTCGGGTACACTTCCAGCTCACCCACCCCCGGGAAGGCAACACTGAGCGGATTTTTGAAAAGTTCCTGCGTGGGCACATACACCTCGGCACCGTTTTTAAGGTATTTGCCGTCGTTATTTCCGGCCATTACCACGCCTTTGGGGCTCCACGAGAATTTATATTTAAACGGGTTGTCGGCGGCTTCGGGTGCAGGCAAGGCGCCGCAGATGGAATAAAACTCTTCAATTTTCCCACCCCGGTGATGCACATGATCAATAATCCGCATGGCCGACATATGGTCGATGCCCGGATCGAGACCCAACTCGTTGAGGATAATAATTCCGGCGGCTTTGGCCTCAGCATCGAGGGCCTGCATTTCGGGTTTTACATACGAGGTGGTAACCATATTCTTTTTATGCAGCAGGCAATACTTTGCCACCAGCAGATGGTGCAGGTAAGGCAACAGGCTCACGGTAAGGTCGTGATCGGCAATCATATGGCTCAGGGTTTCCTCATCGTCAACCGTCCAGGCAACGGCTGTTCCGTTGTGATGACCGGCAATCATTTCTTCGGCCTTGCTTTTGGTGCGTGTGGCTACCGTTACCTTTATTCCTTTGTTTAATAAGTGTTTAACTATGGGGCGGACAACCAGACCAGCACCGAGAATCAGGACTTTTTTCATGACGGGATGAGAATAAAATTATTTTTGATGTGGGATGGGCGATGTGGGATTTTTGATTTACGATTTACGAAGTACGATTTGGAGGTGGGATGGACGATGTATGATTTTTGATTTACGAGGTACGATTTCTATGTGAGATGTTGGATGTGGGATGTACGATTTCGGATTGGGGATTTGGGTCCTAAAAAATCGTCATTCGTAAATCGTAAATCGTAAATTATTTAACTGATTCCTCCGAAACATATTCTTCGAGGTATTTATAATGCGGGGTAAGTTCGCCGCGGTGAAGGATGAGTGCGCTCCGGATGGCGTTGGGCAGATCGAGTGCCAGGAAATCATCGCTAAAATCGCAGTCGGCAATGGCTTTCACGTAATTGATCAATACATCGGCAAACCCTGCCGACGAATCGCGGGGCAGCTCACTGGGCAGTATATCAACAGCCATCACAAGTACGCCTTCGCCTTTGTGCCCCATGGTATGGGTGCGGGTGCCGGGATGATACACAAAAATCGGGTCCTCAATTTCGGTACCTTTATCGGTGCATTCAACGGAGCCGTTTACGTCGCACGAAATATCGCCGATAACTTTCAGCTTCGGTATGCCCTGCGAAAAAAGCTGTTGCAGGTAATCCTTGGTAACCAGCCGCGGATAACGGATATCCCAGTACACACAGTTTATCATTATATCGAGATGTGGAATGTATTTTTCGAAAACACTCCTGAACTTTTCGGGCTCGTTATAATAATCCTGCAGGTCGAACTCAATGCCGGGTTCTATAGGTTCAACCAGGTGCTCTTCCCTGAAAACGATTTTATAAATCAGGTTATCAGGAATTTTGCTTCGTTTCTTCAGGCTGAGCAATTCGTCGGGCGATATTTCGATAACCGGAAGCAGCCCTACAATTTCCTGCGCACCCTGCGATACGTTGCCATAACCTGTAAAAGCGATTGTAAAAGGCGTGAGCGCATCAGGCAGCCCGTTTTCGGCAATCTGCTGCCCCACCTTAGAAATAGCCAGGCGTGCTTCGGCCAGCGAACTGTAATGATGTGATTGCTTTATCTGCGAAAAAGGGGTATCGAAACCGGCTTCTTTAAGCCTGAGCCCCATGGACCAGAGTGAGTTAATCATACCGGCCAGCCCCGCATAACGGCCAAAGAATATCTGACGGCGTCCCTGGTCGTCGATCACGCGCTCGTAATCAATCAGGTTGCAATGCATCTCCATCATTTTGCGGAGCATGGGCATATTATACGGTTGGCCCTTAATAACATGCGAGAAAAACACGTAGGTTTTCTCTTCCTCGAAAAAATCNNGGCGAAGACTGAATAACGAAGTCGAGTTTTTTATGCTTTATAAGCCGTTCAACATGTTTCGGGGTGAGCGGAGCCCTGCGCTCCATCACGTATTTATCCTCGTGTCGTATTCCGATAAAATTACTCATGCGTATGAATTTCGAAGCGGTTAATACTACTTAATCTACAGGCGAACGAGCGTTCTCAGTTTACAATACCATGCATTAGAACTTAGTTATACAAACCTACAAGAAATCAAATTCATTTGCAAATGAATTATAAAAAAATAATGCTCTGCTTGCCGGGCATTTCATGCGTGATGTTTACAGCGGAAAGCTGTTAAAAAGTTTATACTTTTGCAGCTAAAGTATTCATTGTTTTAAAAACTACACCCAGAATGAGCCAGTCGGGCAAAACTTCACGCAACCAACGAATTAAGAAAAATATATTCCGGATCATCCGTTTTGCGCTGATTTTCTTTTTCGGATCGAGCATATTTTTTACCCTGCTTTACCGGTTTGTAAACCCTCCTGCCACACCACTGATGCTGATCAGGGTGGTAGAAAATATTGCCGAAGGCAAAACGCCTTCCATTACCAAGGACTGGGTAAGCCTTTCGGAGATATCGCCTAACCTGNNAGCCAAGAAACTGAATGCACGTGGTAAAAAGATACGCGGTGCCAGCACCATAACCCAGCAAACTGCCAAAAATGCTTTCCTGTGGCCGGCCCGCACCTACCTTCGTAAAGGACTCGAGCTATATTTTACCGGGCTTATAGAGCTGGGCTGGGGTAAAAAAAGAATCATGGAGGTGTACCTGAATGTGATTGAAATGGGAGATGGAATTTACGGTGCCGAAGCTGCCGCACAAAAGTATTTTCACAAACCGGCAAAAGACCTCAGCCGGGCCGAAGCCGCCGCTATTGCCGCCGTGCTGCCCAATCCACGCAAGTGGCATCCCGACAGGCCCACACCATACATTTCCAGAAAGATAGCCTGGATTCAGTACCATATGAATAAAGTTGACAGGCCCGACTGGTAATTGATTCAATTTTCGATGTGTATGGTTTTTACACTTTGCAGGATTTTATCCGAAACCAGGAAAATAGCCGGTTTTTTCGACATGGGATTGGTTTG
>DGQJ01000185.1 GCA_002389705.1 Bacteroidales bacterium UBA4417 | reverse complement strand
CCTGAGGAATCATTGCAGTAATATAAGCTAAGACATAAGTTCAAGTAAATATATTTTTATTAAATTAGCACCGTGAAAATTTTTTCCTTTTTTCTTTCCTTATTCTTCATGGTACTCACGATGGTACCATGCAGCGATGCTGCGAAAGGTTTAGGCGAAAAAGTTTGTTTGGCAGAAAACGTTCATTTAGAGCAAGGTCAGGATCAGCATGCTGATCTTTGTACGCCTTTCTGCGTTTGCAACTGTTGTGGAATGTCAATGACTATAGCACAGATCAAAGAATTACTCCCTGAAAAGATTACTCTTTTAATTAAAGACACTCTTCCTGAAAAGAATTACAACTACGCAGTCCTCCATACTGTCGGTATCTGGCAACCTCCCAAAATAGGTTAATTCTCTTTCCTTCGGTTTGCTTCCGTAGGACATTACGACTATCTGATAGTCGCTCATTTTCGTAGACAATACGGAACATGCTTTTCTTGTCAATTAACCTTAATTTTTACAAATGCTATATAAAATTATACAGTTTAGTGTAAAGAACAAGTTCATTATTGGGCTCATGACTTTTGCACTAATCCTTTGGGGGGTGTATAGTGCTACTAAACTCCCGCTGGATGCCGTACCCGATATTACAAATAATCAGGTACAGATCATTACCAGCACACCAACATTGGCCGCACAGGAAACAGAACAGTTGGTTACCTTTCCAATTGAGCGGAGCCTCGCAAACATTCCCGGAATTACCGAAATGAGATCGATCTCAAGATTTGGTCTCTCAGTGATTACTGTGGTTTTTGATGAAAGCGTCGATGTGTATTTTGCACGTCAGTTGATAACTGAAAAACTGAAAGAAGCTGAAGAAAACATCCCTAAAGGTATTGGTACGCCAGAAATGTCTCCGGTATCCACCGGCTTAGGTGAAATTTACCAATATGTGATTCACCCTAAAAAAGGGTCAGAAAACAAATACTCTCCTACAGACCTTCGAACGATGCAGGATTGGGTGATTGCCCGGCAGCTTTACGGTACACCGGGTGTTGCTGAAATTAATAGTTTCGGCGGAAAGCTTAAGCAGTATGAAGTAATTATCAATCCATACAGACTTAAGGCAATGAATGTCTCCATTGCTGATATTTTCACTACCCTTGAGAAAAATAATCAAAATACCGGCGGTGCTTATATTGATAAAAAACCAAATGCATATTTTATCCGGGGGATTGGCCTGATTTCCTCTTTAGATGATATTTCTAATACCGTAATAAAAACGGTTAATGGCATTCCGGTGCTTATAAAAGATGTCGCAGAAGCCCGCATCGGCAGTGCTGTCAGATATGGTGCCTTAACTTATAACGGCGATAAAGAAGCAGTCGGTGGCATTGTAATGATGCTGAAAGGCGAAAATTCAGCGGAAGTAGTGAGCCGGGTGAAAGAAAAAATGCTCACTATTCAAAAGTCACTTCCTGCCGATATTATCGTGGAACCATTCGTGGACCGTTCTAATTTGGTCGACCGTGCTATACGCACCATAGAAACAAATTTAGTCGAAGGGGCACTCATCGTTGTTCTTGTTTTGGTTCTGTTTCTGGGGAATCTTCGGGCCGGGCTTATCGTAGCTTCTGCAATACCTTTGTCGCTGCTTTTTGCCCTCGGGATGATGAACGTCTTTGGAGTGAGTGCAAATTTGATGAGTCTTGGGGCAATTGACTTTGGACTTATTGTAGATGGCGCCGTAATTATTGTTGAAGCTACCCTGCATTTTCTGGCAGTCCACCACCGATCTCAGAAACTGTCTCAACATACGATGGATCAAGCCGTACAGTCAAGTGCAAAAAAAATGATGAGTTCGGCAGCGTTTGGGCAGATTATCATCCTCATCGTTTATCTCCCGATTCTTTCACTTCAGGGGATTGAGGGTAAGATGTTCGTCCCTATGGCAGAAACGGTGTCTTTTGCAATTATAGGGTCATTAATTCTCTCCCTTACATATATACCAATGATGTCTGCCCTGTTTCTGTCTAAGAATATTAGCACAAAGAAAACCTTCGCAGACAGAATGATGGCCAGTGTCCACAATTTCTATATTCCGCTGTTGCAGAAGGCCATTGCGTTTAAATATGCGGTTGTCGGTGCCGCAGTTGCTTTGCTGGCTGTTTCGCTATTCTTATTTTCGAGGATGGGAGGTGAATTTATACCACAACTTCAGGAAGGCGATTTTGCGGTACATTGCATACTTCCACAAGGCACCTCTCTTTCCCAGAGTATTGAAACTTCAATGCAGGCAAGCCGCATTTTAAAATCTTTTCCTGAAGTGAACACGGTGGTGGGTAAAACCGGGAGTGCAGAAGTCCCCACAGATCCGATGCCTCCTGAAGCAACTGACCTTATCGTTACATTAAAACCCAAAAAAGAATGGAAGGACAGTGGTAAATCTTATCAGGATTTGAGCGCTGAGATGATGGAAAAACTCAAAATGATTCCGGGAGTATTCTTTGAAGTCTCACAGCCGATACAAATGAAATTCAACGAGTTAATGACTGGGGTACGGCAGGATGTGGCGGTGAAAATATTTGGTGAAAATATTGACACGCTTGCTAAACTCGCACCCGAAGTTGCAAAAGTGGTTCAGACAGTGCAGGGAGCTACGGAACCACAGATCGAGCAGACTGTTGGTTTACCGCAAATAACAATAACGTATGATAGAGCAAGGCTCGCCTCTTACGGTCTCAATATCGAGGACATAAACCATACCGTAAGTACTGCGTTTGCTGGCGAAACTGCTGGCGTAGTGTTTGAGGATGAAAAGAAATTTAATTTGGTTGCACGTCTGGACAGTGTAAACCGTAGTTCAATTGAAGACGTCAGCAATCTGTTTATCCCAACCGCCAATGGTGTGCAAATTCCGCTCTCTCAGGTAGCAAAAGTTCAATTTAAAGAAGGACCGGCGCAAATCAGCCGTGAAGATGGAAAGCGCAGGATCGTCGTAGGCTTTAATGTGAAGGATAGAGATGTTGAAAGTGCAGTAACCGAAATCCAGCAAAAACTGAATGACGCAAACATTCTGCCTGCAGGCTATTACTATACGTATGGCGGAACGTTCGAAAATTTGAAACAGGCTTCTTCACGATTGCAAATAGCAGTTCCTGTAGCCTTAGCTCTTATTTTTCTTTTACTGTACTTCACCTTCCGTAACTTCAAAGACAGCATGCTTATTTTTACTGCAATACCAATGAGTGCTATTGGAGGGGTCTTTGCACTGATGATAAGGGACATGCCCTTCAGCATTTCAGCAGGAGTAGGATTTATCGCGCTGTTTGGTGTAGCCGTACTGAATGGTATTGTGCTGGTAAGCACCTTCAAGGATCTTCAGAAATCTGGGGTTACTAATATCCTGCGAAGGGTGATTCAGGGGACCAGTATACGGTTACGTCCAGTCCTGATGACTGCAGCGGTAGCTTCATTCGGATTCTTTCCCATGGCCTTTTCAAATGGTAGCGGTGCAGAAGTACAGAGACCATTAGCAACCGTGGTAATTGGCGGCTTAGTAACAGCAACTTTCCTTACCTTATTTGTTCTGCCACTACTCTATATCATCTTTAATTCTAAAAACCAATTCAAAAGCAAAATGAGGAAAAGCAAAAACACATCGTTTTTGACGCTAATAATTTTATTCTGCACGTCCGTCAGCGTTCTTAGTGCGCAGGAAAGAATTTCACCAAATGATGCAGTGAAAATAGCGTTGGAGAATAATCTACAGTACTCTGTAAACACAGCCCAGGTAAATAAAGCTTTACTGGAAACCAGAACGGCACGTGAAATTCCCAAGACAGGCCTCTTCGTAGAAAACGACGATATGAGACCAAGTGATCCGGATGGCGATTTTAAAATTGGAATCCAGCAATCCATACAATGGCCGGGATTATATAAGGCGAAAAGGAAGTA
>DGQJ01000033.1:7371-10293 GCA_002389705.1 Bacteroidales bacterium UBA4417 | reverse complement strand
GTTAAAAGTCCCGGCAAGCGTTACAGCAGTTATAACCTGGTGTTCAGCACCAAGGGAGATAAGTTGATCCCAGAAAGCTATTTTATGAATTATGCCTATGAGCCGGAAATTGAAAAGCCCATCATTCAAACCCATTTCTTTACTGACAGGGCTATCTATCGCCCCGGGCAAACCATCTTTTTTAAAGGAATTACACTCGAGAAAAATGCCGCCGATATAAAAATAAAACCCGGGTATAAAACTGAGGTTTCGTTCCTTGATGTTAACGGCCAGCTTATTGCGAAACAGCTGCTTACCACCAACGATTTTGGTTCGTTCAGCGGAAGTTTTACCGCACCGCAGGGCACTCTTACCGGTCAAATGACAATTGAATGCAGGGATGGATCGGTTACGGTGCAGGTTGAAGAATATAAACGCCCGAAATTTGAAGTAGCTTTCGAACCGGTAAAAGGTTTGTACAAACTGGGCGAAACCATTACTGCCAAAGGGAAAGCTATTGCTTACGCCGGAAGTTCAGTAGCTGATGCAAAAGTTACTTACCGGGTTGTGCGGCAGGCCCATTTCCCGTATTGGTGGTGGGGATGGCGCGGCATGCCAAGTTCAGACCAGATGGAAATTACCAACGGCGAAACCACTACTTCTGCCGACGGTTCATTCGCAGTAACCTTCGAAGCCATTCCCGATCTATCGGTCGACCGCAGCACATTACCCATGTTTACGTATACCGTGTATGCCGATGTAGCAGATATAAACGGCGAAACCCACAGCAGCGAAACCGGTATTTCGGTGGGGTACAAAGCCCTGTTGTTAAATACCGACCTAACGGATGATTTAAACTTGGAAAAAGGCTTCAGATTTTCAATTTCAGCCGCCAACCTGAATGGCGAAAAACAGGCTGTCAAAGGCATTGTAACTATCTCAAAGCTTCGTAAGCCAGGCCAGGTATACTTTTCGCGCAAATGGCAGCGCCCCGACCAGTTTACCATGACCAAAACCGAATTTGAAAAGGATTTTCCCGGCGAAATATATAAGGACGAAGATAATATCAGCACCTGGCCTTTGGAAAAAGCTGTTTTTTCGACAGCCTTCGATACCGGGTCCGATTCGGTTATTAACCCTGTAAATGCATTAACGCCCGGAATGTACCTGGTTGAAATAAAAACCAAAGATGCCTTTGGCGAAGAGGTATTGTATAAAAAATATTTTAATGCATTTCAGCCCAATGCTGCCGCAACCGAAGCAGTTTCGCCTGCATTCTTTAGCTTACTCACACCCAAAGCCGAGCCGGGCGAAAATGTTCAGTTCGTAATCGGAACACCGGTAAAAAAAGCGTATATTTTTTACGAAGTGATACACGAAAATAAGGTTGTAAGCCGCGAAACCATGATCCTGGGCCAGGCACAAAAGCTGATCAGCATCCCGGTAAAGGAAGAATACCGGGGCAACTTTGCCATCAATCTTTCGTTTGTGCTGAACAACCGCTCCTTTTTACTCAGCAGTACAATTACAGTTCCCCACACCGATAAAAAACTCGATATCAGCTTTGCTACCTTCCGTAACAAGCTGTTGCCCGGGCAGCAGGAGGAATGGCTGCTAACCATCCGCGACAGCAAAGGCGAAAAAGCCGCCGCCGAAATGCTTGCCGGCATGTACGATGCCTCGCTGGATGCATTTATGCCACACAGCTGGCATTTCAATATTTTCAGGTCAGACAACAACACCATGCCCTGGAACGACAACCAGAATTTCGGCACCGCTTTGACCGACCTGTTTTACTATCCTCAGCTCACTAATTATCCGGAAGCCAGGCAATACGATGTCTTAAACTGGTTTGGTTTTAATTACGGTTATTCACGTGGCAGGATAAGGTATATGATGAAAAGCGAAGCACTTGATATGGAAGATATGGCTGTGATGGTAAAAGGGGATGCATTGCCAGTAGCAGTTGCTGGCATTGTAACTGATTCAAATGAATTAAATGCCACGACTGCAGGCATCCAGGTGATAAACCAGAGAAAAGAACCCGTTGAAAAACCTGGAACTTCAAAACCTATGCAGATCCGCAAAGATTTTAATGAAACAGCATTTTTCTACCCGCAAATGTTAACCAATGAAAAGGGTGAAATTTTAATTAAATTCAAAGCCCCCGAAGCCCTTACCCGCTGGAGAATGATGGGGTTGGCTTATACCAAAGACCTGAAATATGGCCAGATAGAGAAAACACTGGTTACACAGAAAGACCTGATGCTGTTCACCAATGCGCCCCGTTTTCTTCGCGAGGGCGATAACATGGATTTTGCGGCCAAAATTTCCAACATCAGCGAAAGCGATTTATCGGGCTCAGCCGAGCTGCATTTTTTTGATGCATTTACGATGAAACCGGTGGATGATATCCTGGGCCTGACCCACACAAGTATTCCATTTACAGTAAAAAAAGGACTGAGTTCGCCGGTAAGCTGGAATATCAGTATCCCGGAAGGCTTACAGGCGGTGGTTTACCACATTACGGCCACAGCGGGTACTTTTAGCGATGGCGAAGAAGCAGCCTTGCCGGTAATTACCAACCGCATGCTGGTAACCGAATCGTTGCCATTGCCGGTTAATGGTATGCAGCAGAAGAAATTCAAGTTTGAGAAACTACTAAATTCGGCGAAAAGCAGCACCACCCTGCGCAATTACAGGCTTACGCTCGAATATACATCGAACCCGGCCTGGTATGCCGTGCAGGCGTTGCCTTACCTGATGGAATATCCTTACGAATGTTCCGAACAGGTTTTCAGCCGTTATTATGCCAACAGCCTGGCTACTTATATTGCCAACAGCGATCCCAGGATAAAAAGTGTGTTCGAAAGCTGGAAAGCCATTACGCCCGACGCATTACGATCGAACCTCGAGAAGAATGAAGAACTGAAATCGGTGTTG
>DGQJ01000033.1:2311-7302 GCA_002389705.1 Bacteroidales bacterium UBA4417 | reverse complement strand
CAGCATGTAGTAACCGGGCTGGGACACCTTTACCATCTGAAAGTTGTGAACCCGATCGCCAGTAGCGATTTGCAGGATATGCTGCAAAAAGCCATTGTCTACCTCGACGGGGAAATTAAAACCGGCTTCGAAAAAATCAAAAAACAGGATAAAGACTACCTGGTGAACAATCACCTTGGTTACGAGGATATTCAGTACCTGTATGCCCGTACCTATTTTATGAATACGTTCCCGGTTCCGGCGGAAAATGCGGAGGCCCTGGCTTATTACAAATCGCAAAGTCAAAAATACTGGAAAAGCCAGAATAACTATATGAAAGCCATGATGGCCCTGTACCTGGACCGTTTTGGGGATAAAAACACGGCTTCGCTGATAATGCGCTCGTTGAAAGAAACTGCATTGCACAACGACGAAATGGGAATGTACTGGCGCAATGAACAACGCGGCTGGAACTGGTACCAGGCACCGATCGAAACCCAGGCACTGTTGGTCGAAGCCTTCGACGAGGTGAGCAACGACCAGAAATCAGTGGGTGAATTGAAAACCTGGTTGTTGAAACAGAAGCAAACCCAGGACTGGAAAACCACCAAAGCCACTTCGGAAGCTGTTTATGCACTGTTGCTGCGTGGCTCATCGCTCTTGGCATCAGATAAACAGGTTGAAATTATGCTGGGCAACGAAAAAGTTGATCCTTACACTATGGAGGGTTTCAAACCCGAAGCCGGAACAGGCTATTTCAAAACCAGCTGGAGTGCACCTGAAATAAAACCGGAAATGGGAAAAGTAACCGTTACCAATCCAAATCCAACCGTGGCATGGGGTGCCATGTATTGGCAATATTTCGAACAATTAGATAAAATTACCCCGGCACAAACGCCGCTCAGTATATCGAAAAAACTATTCCGCGAAGTAAATACGCCAACCGGATCAGTAATTGAACCCGTTGATGAAAAAACCGCTATTAAAGTCGGCGATAAAATAGTGGTTCGGGTTGAACTCCGTGCTGACCGCGCCATGGAATATATCCACTTAAAAGATATGCGCGCTTCGGCTTTTGAGCCTGTGAATGTACTTTCGGGCTATCGCTGGCAGGGAGGACTTGGATATTACGAATCTACCCGCGATGCATCCACTAACTTCTTTATTTACTACCTGCCCAAAGGCACCTTTGTGTTCGAATACAAATTGACGGCTACCCAGAAAGGTGATTTCTCGAATGGCATTACTTCGGTGCAATGCATGTATGCTCCTGAGTTTTCGGCACATTCGGAGGGTGTGAGGGTAAAGGTGGAGTAAGAATCCTATTTTTAAGTAAATTTGTTTGGTAGGATTATCAGCCACAGGCCGATGAGAACGCTCCGCTTAGTTGCAAATCCTGAACTCGCCAGAAGCGGATTTGGCTTTGCGGGATTTGCACTCCCGCCACACGGAGTTTCAGATTTGCAATCTGAACTAATCCGATAATTTTTAACATTTAAAACTTTTCAAATGGGAATCAATAGTAAACTTGAAGCCGGTTCAGTTTATTTCCTGACTATGACCGTTGTTGATTGGGTAGATATTTTTACCCGTGAAGATTATCGCTCTATTCTGATTGATTCTATTAAATATTGTCAGAAAGAAAAGGGACTTGAGGTGTTTGCCTGGTGTCTGATGACAAACCATCTGCATTTGATAGCATCGGCAAAGGAAGGCGGACCATTAAGTTTATCCGATGTTCTCAGGGATTTCAAGAAGTTTACCAGTAAGGCAATTGTTGAAAAGATAAAAGAGATTCCAGAAAGCAGGCGCAGGTGGTTGCTCGATCGTTTTGAATTTGCAGGAAAATATAACAAGAAAATTGAGTTTTATAAATTCTGGCAGGATGGCAATGAGCCAAAAGAAATATATTCGGCTGATTTTCTGCAACAGAAAATGTCATATATTCATGCTAATCCGGTAAGGGCAGGATGGGTGATTGAGCCTCATCATTACAAATATAGTTCAGCCATCGACTATGCGGGAGGTAAAGGTTTAATTGATGTAATTTTTGCATAATGATTTTTTGTGATTCACATGAAAGGATTGCAAATCCTGAACTCGCCAGGTGCGGATTACAAATCCGCACCAGCGAACAAATCCTCAACTGCCGGGGTGCAGATTATTCTGCAAGCGGAATGAAATCATTTCACTAAGTTGCAAATCCGCACCAGCAAACCCGGCAGATTTGGCTTGGCGGGATTTTAAATCCCGCCACACGGAGTTACAGATTTGTAATCTGGGCTATTAAATCAAAAATTTCAAAAAATTATATTACCAGGTCTATATTTCACATATAAACTTTATACTAATGTTTATCAGCAACTTATTATAATCACAGTACAATAAATATTGCTTCTGTCAACCCCATTTTCTTCCGGATTAATTGGATTCCGGCCTGAGGAATAGCGTTTCTTCGTGGTTCGAAAATAAATCACTATGAAAGAAATAGTTATAGCATCAGCTGTACGCACAGCTATTGGCAATTTTGGAGGTTCCCTGGCCGGACTTTCGGCAACAGAACTTGGCGTAATCGCGGCAAAAGAAGCCATCAAGAGAGCAGGTATAAATCCGGAGGAAATTTCGGAAACCATTATCGGTAATATACTTTCAGCTGGTCTCGGGCAAAATGTAAGCCGCCAGATTGCTGTTAAGGCTGGCATTCCGGATACAAAACCTGCCTTGACCATTAATAAATTATGTGGTTCAGGATTGAGGGCTGTTTCGATGGCTGCCCAGTTTATCATGCTTGGCGATGCCGATGTGGTGCTTGCCGGTGGAACCGAGAGCATGTCGAATGCGCCTTATCTGTTACCTCAGGGTCGGAATGGCTATCGCATGGGCCACGGACAAATAATCGACACCATGATTCTGGACGGGCTCACTGATTCATTCAACAATTATCATATGGGAATAACTGCCGAGAATATCGCCGAACGATGGAATATCAGCCGCGAGGAACAGGATATGTTTGCATTCCAAAGCCAGTTAAAAGCTGAACAAGCCCAGGCATCAGGCCGGTTTGCCGACGAAATTGTACCGGTAAGCATTCCACAGCGAAAAGGCGATCCCATTATTTTCGATACCGATGAGTTCCCGAAACATGGACTTAAAATTGAAAAGCTATCGGCACTGAAACCCGCATTTAAAAAGGATGGAACCGTAACTGCCGGAAATGCTTCGGGCATTAATGACGGTGCATGTATGCTCATAATTATGTCGGGCGAAAAAGCTGCCGAACTTGGTGTAAAGCCACTGGCACGCATCTTATCCTATGGCAATGCAGCACTCGATCCGTCCATTATGGGCTACGGACCTGTACCCGCAACCCTGGCCGCTATGAAAAAAGCAGGACTCACCATTGAAGATATTGATTTAGTAGAAGCCAACGAAGCTTTTGCAGCGCAATCCATTGCTGTAGCACGCGACCTGAAACTCGATCCAGCCAAAGTCAATGTTAACGGAGGCGCTATCGCTCTTGGTCACCCGATAGGTGCTTCNNGGCCTTGCAACGCTTTGCATAGGTGGTGGACAGGGAACGGCATTAATTATTGAGAATATTAAGTAGAAAAGTCCGAAGACCGAAGTCGGAAGACAAAAACTTAAATTTTAATAAGGTATACGAAAAATAACAACACATACAAAACTATACAATGAAACGACTTGAAAACAAAGTAGCAGTAATTACCGGTGGAGCCGACGGACTTGGCCGTGCAGCAGCCCTGAAATTCAGTGCCGAAGGTGCAACAGTTATTATCTGGGATATGAATGAAGAAAAAGGCGCGCTTACCGTTTCGGAAATTGAAAAAACCGGTAGCAAAGCAAGCTTCGAAAAAGTTAATACTGCCTCGTATGCAGAAGTGGAGGCAGCCACAAAAAATGCAACCGATAAATTCGGCCGTATCGATATCCTGATAAACAATGCCGGAATAACGCGCGATGCCTCCATCAAAAAAATGACGCCCGATATGTGGCAACAGGTTATAGATGTAAATCTGACCGGTGTTTTTAACTGTGCCAAATGCATTAGTGCCGTGATGGTCGAAAAAGGATATGGCCGCATCATCAATACTTCGTCGGTAGTTGCTCTTTATGGAAACTTTGGTCAAACGAATTATGTAGCCACCAAAGCCGGAGTGATTGGCCTTACAAAAACACTTGCCCGCGAACTTGGACGCAAAGGAATCACTGTAAATGCAGTTGCCCCCGGATTTATTGCCACCGAAATGGTTAAAAAAATGCCTGAAAATGTGCTGAAAGCCATGGAGGAAAAAGTTCCGGTAGGCCGCCTTGGTGCACCCGAAGAAATAGCATCTGCATACCTTTTCCTGGCCAGCGAGGAAGCGGCTTATATCAACGGAGCTACTTTGAGTGTGGATGGTGGGATCACAATTTAAAGGCCAAATTCCGGGGATCAAGTTTCAAATTCCAGGAGAACCCGGATGTATCAGGCCACTTTGAACTGCATAGAACCTTGAACATCCGAAGAAATGAAAAATTTAAAAAAATGAACAACTGAACCGGTCACTGCGAGGAACGAAGCTGTAACGTGTAGCTTTGAACCCTTTGAACGCCGCAGGCAATTGAACGCGCAGCTTTGAATATTTTTATAACCCCGCTTAAACTAAACCCTTCTTAATTCGCACCATGGCATCATCAGCACAAGTTACCGGAGGTTGGATATTGATAGCGTTTTATGCTGCACTCATCCTCTTTTTTGTGATACGCGGAGCTCTTCGCACCAAGAACATAAGCGATTATGCGGTCGGGAATTTCAATTTCTCGCCCTTGTTCGTCGGCCTTTCGCTAGCAGCAGCCATGACCAGCGCTGCAACCTTTGTCATTAATCCCGGACTTATTGCAGCCTATGGATTAAGTGGGTTGCTTTCGTTTGGGGTAGTTTTCCCGATTGCTTCACTGGTTTCGCTGGTGGTACTTACCAAAAGTTTTCGCCGGCACGGAACCAATGTAAA
>DGQJ01000033.1:0-2242 GCA_002389705.1 Bacteroidales bacterium UBA4417 | reverse complement strand
GCCAATTCGATGGTTTACACCAATACTATGCAAGCAATCGTGATGGTGGTAGTAGCTGTAATCCTCATTTCATCAGGATACCAGTATTTGAAAGATGGTTTGTTTTCGTTTTTCGATAAACTCGCTGCTATCAGCCCCGACCTGGTAAAGCCAACTAACCCCGCAAGCCCCCTGTTCCGAGATCTTTTTGAGATTGTCGTAGCCCAGATGGTTGTAGGTGTTGCCGTAGTCTGTCAGCCACATATCATCACCAAATCATTACTGCTCAAGAAGGAAAGTGATGTCAATAAATATCTTGTTTCTGCGATAGTTATCCAGGCATTATTTTATTCGGTGGTTTTTGCCGGATTATACGCCAGGCTTACCTTTCCCGACCTCACCTCAAATGGAAAACCACTTGGAATAGATGGAATAATACCCGCTTACGTAGTTAAGATTTTCTCGAACGGCTGGGTGGCGATCAGCATAGGCCTTATTGTGGTTCTGGGTTTAATAAGTGCCGGATTATCAACCATCGAAGGCCTCATTCAAAGCCTGAGTACAACCATTACATCGGATATCATCAAACCACTTTTCGGTAAGATGGTGGCGAACGAACAAAAGTATATCCTCATCAATCGGCTTGTAATTGTGGGTATGGCAGTTGTATCTTTTCTGGCTGCACGCTCGCAACTGCTACATCCAAACCTGAGCGTGGCCATTTTTGCTCAAAACGGTGTTTATTCCTTTTTCTCCATCGCATTTGTACCCATTGTTTTTGGGATATTTTATAAAAACACCTCCCTGAAAACTGCCGTTGCCGGTTCTGTTACCGCCTTGCTGACCTATTTTACAGTGTACTACATTTTCCCATGGTTAATAACAAGTTATGGGTTTAGTTTCGGCTTCTTCGACAGGTATTTTTCCGGGAAGGTTCAGAACCCTGCCATCGCAGCAGCTACGGCAATTGTAGTATCGGTATTGGTTAGTTTTACTTTATATTATTCGTACCGGAAATCAAATTTAGAAAAGGTAAATTTGTCGAAAAAATAAGCAGCATAATGACAACCGACCAGTTAATTTACAACGAAAAGCTTATCAGCATTGAAGATGCCGTTAAGTTAATTAAAAGTGATACCGATATTATTGTGGCTCAATGTGCTTCTGAGCCGCAGGGATGTATGTCGAAATTTCACCTGGCTAAGGACCGGGTTACCGATGTTAAGGTGTTTTCGGTACTCACTTTAAAGCCCTACGATTTCTATATGAAACCGGAGATGAAAGGGCATTTCGAACTCTGCAGCTGGTTTCATGCACCAGGATCGCGGCAGGCACTAAAAGAAAAAACAGGCACGGTTACTTATGTTCCGAACATGCTGCACCGGGCAGCTTCCGACAGGCTGAAAGTACGACGTCCGCATATGTTTTTCGGGACCTGTACACCTCCTGACGAAAAAGGTTTTGTATCGCTTTCGCTTGGAATTACGTACGAAAAGGATATAGTTGAAGCCGCCGAAATTGTAGTGTTGGAGGTTAACGACCAGCTTCCGCGTACTTTTGGCGAAACCTATGTTCATGTGAGCCAGGTTACCTGGTTTGTTGAATACTCGCAAACGCCACCTACGCTGCCAGCACCCGAACCGGATGAAGTTGCGCTGAAAATCGGAGAACATATTGCCGAACTGGTCGAAGATGAATCAACCATACAACTGGGAATTGGCGAAATACCCAATGCAGTTGCATTATCACTGCATAACAAAAAAGACCTGGGTGTTCATACCGAAATGATGGTTGACAGCATGATGGAACTCCATGAGCTGGGTGTTATCACAAATAAGAAAAAGTCAGTTCACAAAAATAAATTCATCTGCACGTTTGCCATGGGCAGCCTGAAACTGTATAAATGGCTTGATAATAACCCGGATGTAGAATTCCTGAGAGGCAAGTACGTGAATGATCCCTGCGCTATGAAACAAAATAGCCGTATGGTTTCCATCAATACCTGCATTATGATTGATTTCTCGGGGCAGGTTTCGAGCGAATCCATTGGCATTGAACAATATTCAGGCACCGGCGGACAAACCGATACAGCATCGGCAGCCATCGAAGGAACTGATGGTTTGGGTAAATCAATAATCGCATGCCGTTCGACTGCGCAAAGGGGAAAAATCTCGACCATTGTTCCGGTTTTGCCACTCGGAAGCGCCGTTACCCTTCACCGCAGCCATACCGATTATGTGGTTACCGAATGGGGAAGCGTACG
>DGQJ01000184.1 GCA_002389705.1 Bacteroidales bacterium UBA4417 | reverse complement strand
ATGTTATGTCGGGTTATGCCCAATGCGAATCCAATTATATTTCAACCATTCAGGGAATTGAAACCATTAAGAACTTCAATAAACAGTATCTTTTTGGTGGCTCGAACAAAGAGTTGTATCAGAATTACCAGTCGAAAGTGGTAACATTAGGGCGAATCCAGATAAAATTATCGTTCCTGGCAAGCAGTTCGGGAGTGGTTTTCCTGGTTGGGGTTTTATTTTATTGTGCTAACCTGATGCTGAACGGCAAGTTGTTAGCCGGCGAATTAATTGCCATCACAAGCATGTGCGGTTCATTATTGCCAGGTGTGGCTAACCTGGCATTGATTGCAATCCCGATAAACGAGGCAAAAATTGCCTTCGACCGCATGTTCGAGTTTACAGGAATTGAACCTGAAATGAGTGAAATTGAAAATCAATATCCGGCATTTCAAAGTCTGGAATCAAAAAACGTATCATTCCGTTTTGCCGGCAGAAGCCAGTTGCTCCGGCGGATATCATTCGAGGTTAAAAAAGGCGAAATAATTGCCATTATGGGCGAAAATGGGTGTGGCAAAAGTACTTTGGCACAAATCCTGCAAAAGCATTATGAGCCGGAATCGGGTAGTATTATCCTAAATTCCAGCCGGACACAAAAGGAGGTTTCATTGGTCGGATGGAGACAAATAGTTGGCTCGGTGCCACAGAATATCCATATTTTTAATGGTACGGTAATCGAAAATATTGCTTTCGAAGAAGCATCGTCCAAAACTCAGGAAGTTTTTAGCTTTTACAACAATATGGCTTTGCGCCGTTTATCGGAAGTTTGCCTCAATCATTTATGACATTGGTGGGTGAAGAGGGGATTAACCTTTCGGATGGACAAAGGCAGATGATTGCCCTGGCAAGGGCTTTGTATCAAAAGCCTCAGTTACTGATTTTGGATGAAGTTACTTCGGCCATGGACCGTAAATCGGAACAATTCGTGCTTCAGTTGCTCAAAATGCTTAAAAGCGAAATGGGTATCATCTTTATAACCCATCGCCTGCATGTTTTAAAAGGATTTTGCGATCGTATTTATATTATGGAAAACGGCGAAATCTCCATGCAAGGAAACCACGAAACACTTTTACAATCTGAAAATCTTTATAGCCAGCATTGGAATGACCTGGTTTTGTAAAGCTCGTGAAAGCAACCATTCTAAATCTATTCTCTCCTCGGCTGATTTACCCTTTTTTTCAAAACCATTTCAATTTCCTCCAAATTCACATTCTTTGTTTTCAGTAAAATCAGCAAGTGGTACAGCAGGTCGGCGGCTTCGTTTTTAAAAAGCTCATCGTTGTTGTCTTTGGCTTCAATTACCAGTTCAACAGCTTCTTCGCCCACTTTTTGCGCTACCTTGTTAATTCCTTTGCGGAACAGTTTATTGGTGTACGATTCGGTATCGTTATTGTCGATGCGTTGGTTTATGGTTTGCTGCAGCTCGTACAGAAATCCCCTGGCGGTTTCTTCCTTAAAACAAGTGGTTGCCCCGGTATGGCAGGTTGGCCCTACCGGATCGGCTTTTATAAGAAGTGTGTCATTATCACAGTCCGCCAGGATGTCTTTTACAAAAAGAAAATTGCCTGAAGTTTCGCCTTTGGTCCACAGCCGGCTTTTGCTTCGGCTGAAAAAGGTAACCTTGCCTTCAGCCTGGGTTTTGGCAAATGCTTCCTCGTTCATATAGCCGAGCATAAGCACCTGCTGGTTTTGGAAATGCTGGATAATTACCGGCACCAGGCCGTTGGTTTTACTAAAATCTATACGCATCGTACAGGTATTTTTTCGTTTTGTAAATAGTTTTTTAATTCGGGAATGGGTATTTCGCCAAAGTGAAAAATGCTGGCTGCCAGGGCCGCGCTGGCTTTGGTTTGCTGAAACACTTCTTTAAAATGTTCCATGGTGCCAGCTCCGCCGGATGCAATTACCGGAATATTGACAACCTGGCTAACGGCGTTGGTGATATCGAGGGCAAAGCCGGTTTTCATGCCATCGTTTACCATCGAAGTGAGTAAAATCTCGCCGGCGCCCAGTTGCTCCGCCTGTTTTACCCAATCCATTGTTTTAAGTTTAGTTGGAATGCGGCCACCATGCACATACACAATCCACTCGTTGTTTATAAAATTGGTATCAACGGCTACCACCACACATTGGCTGCCATACGCAGCGGCAATTTCCGAAATCAGTTCAGGGCGTTTTACGGCCGACGAGTTGATACTTACTTTATCGGCCCCGGCTTTAATAATCACCGAAACATCTTCGAGCGAATTTATACCACCGCCCACGGTGAACGGGATATTTATTTCGCGCGAAATCCGCTCAACCAGTTCCGACAGGGTTTTCCGGTTTTCGTAGGTAGCCGTGATATCGAGGAAAACCAGTTCGTCGGCTCCTTCGAGCACATATCGCTTTGCAAGTTCAACAGCATCGCCGGCATCGCGGATATCAACAAAGTTAACGCCTTTCACGGTACGTCCGTCGCGGATATCGAGGCAGGGGATGATTCGTTTTTTTAGCATA